>CAYLIN010000001.1:0-30315 GCA_964383725.1 uncultured Azospirillaceae bacterium
TTCACGTACACCCAAAGAGCCCAAACGCTTGGAGAGTTTGCCTTCTTTTCCGGTCAATAACGGCAAGTGTGCAAATGTCGGGATTTTGCCGCCGACAGCTTCAAACATTTGGATTTGTGCGGCGGTATTGGTGACGTGATCTTCACCACGGATAATGTGCGTAATGCCAAAATCAGCATCATCAATAACTGACGGCAGGTGATACAAATAAGACCCATCTTCACGGATAATCACCGGGTCAGCCAAATTGGCTGCGTCATAATGACAATGACCGCGAACTAAGTCATCCCAATCGATGCTGCCGGAAACGAGCTTGAAACGATAGTGCGGTTTGCGTCCTTCCGCTTCATAAGCGGCAATTTGTTCCGGCGTTAACTTCAAAGCACCGCGGTCATAAATCGGCGGCAGACCTTTGGCCATCAATTTTTTACGCATGACTTCCAATTCTTCAGCCGTTTCATAGCAGGCATAAACACGTCCTTCTGCTTTCAAGCGAGCAACGACCTCATCATAACGGGCCATTCTTGCAGATTGACGGGCTTCTTCATCCCACTTAAAACCAAGCCAAACCAGAATATCACGCAAGGCATCTTCATATTCTTTTTTGGAGCGCAACACGTCCGTATCATCAATACGGAGCATAAACTTTCCACCCAATTTTTTGGCCAAAAGCCAGTTAAAAACTGCAGTTCTTGTATTACCAATATGCATATAGCCTGTCGGGCTCGGGGCAAATCTTACTTTAAAATCACTCATTTTCTTGTTCCAGATATAATAAAAACTATCGGAAATATTATCTTTATTGTTCTCTGATTTCAAGCCCTTTTTCGGCAAAAGGCTCAGTTTACAGACTTATCCCCTGATTTTGGTAAGTATCGTTTTTTCTGCGGCTTTTGCTAAATCTTCCAAATCTTCGATAAACCATTCAATTTCACCATCATTTCTTTCAATCATTTCGGCAAAACGCGTGCGATATGCTAAAATCAAGCTACTTTCTTCAAGTTTGATATCAACCAATTTAATTGCCCCATCAACCTGATGAAGACGAAAACGGACATTGACTGATTGCGCTGCTTTATCTGAGGATAAACTAAAATTGACCTGAGCCGTGATTTCCGTAAAATCTTTTTCTTTGGTAACATTTGTTACTTGATAAGACAAATTATTGGCAAACTCCAACGGCAAGGTTTTATACATTGCCAGCGCATAGCGATTAAACACTTGTTGGAACTGTTTTTTCTGAGCATTAGACATTGTGCGCCAGTAACGCCCGATAACAAAGCGAGAAATATAGTCCATGTCAACATATTGAAGAAATAACCCATCCAGCGTTTTATAACGCTCATTCATATCCGGATTGCGAAATGTCAACAACAATTGCTCACCTTTTTCTTCTGCCCATTTTTTAGCTACCCCCTCATCAAGGGCAGCCGCTAAGCAATTCCATGATAATAAAATTGTGGCGCAAAAGCTGATAAGTTGCAAAAAACAGTTACGTTTCATAAAATTTTACCTTATAGTTATTGTAGTTTAAGTGTAACATCAATTGGTTAATAAAATGAAACTGTTCCGACTATTTTTTGGTATTTTTGCTTCCTCTCTGCTGTTTTCGGCTCAAGTTAAAGCCGCTGATGCCGGATTGCGCGTTATCAATACCAGAGGCTTTGTCCGCTGCGGAACAGATTTAAGCACATCAACCTACGCCACAAAAGCAAAAGACAAAAGCTGGCACGGGATTGATGCTGATTTATGTCGCGTTTTTGCAACGGCTGTTTTTGGGGATAGCAGTAAATTTGAGCTGGTTAATGTACCTGCTCCCCAAATTTCTCAGGCTCTCGCCAATCATTCTATAGACATCATGCTGGGTAATAACGCCCTTTCCGCCGGAGCGGAAATTAAAAGTCAGGCAAACGCCGTTGATGTTCTTTATTATGATAAACAAACTTTTTTAGCTCACCCGATTAAAGATGCCGAATCGATGAGAGCTTATCAAGGACAAAATGTTTGCGTCGTTAAAAATTCAGCCGATATGGCTAATGTTAGCGAATATAGCCGTAAGTATAACCTCGGTCTTAAAATAACACCATATAACAGTTTGGATGAAGCTAAAACATCTTTCTTTCTTAAACGTTGCCAGCTATTCAGTGCTAATGATATCTATTTGCAAGGTTTGGCGGCAACAATTGTCAGCGCCAATAATACCTATGAGATTTTGCCAGAAGTTATTGCCTATCGCCCTGTCTATGCTTATTCCGCCAAAGAAAATCCTACATTAAGAATCATCTCAAAATGGATTTATAATGCGTTGATTTTAGCAGAGGAAATCGGAATTTCTTCTAAAAATATTGATGCTTATATCGGGGTGACAGATGCTACAACACGTAATCTTCTCGGTATAGACCCTCAATTATGGGAAGCATATGGCTTATATCCGCAATGGGTTAAACAAGCTATAAAAGAATTGGGTAATTTTGGTGAAATGTACGAACGCAATCTCGGTGCGGCGTCAAAATATAATATTCCTCGTGAAAAGAATAACCTGATTGGAAATGGCGGCTTGATGATTGCTAAGCCGTTTTTCTAAGTTTTTCCTGTTGTTTAATAAATGAAACCGCTGCTTTTAAGGCCGGTTCTGAAATCGTGTGAGAACCACCATCGATAATCTTTTTCTTCACCTTACATCCAAGTTTCTTTATGTGTTGTGCACTGTAGTTTTGCGCATCAAACCGAACATATCCATCATCATTTCCATGAATTAATAACGTATCCGGAGTGCTTTGGGCATTTTCACAAACCATTCTCTGGCCAGCAAGTATCCCGCTAAAACTGATTACACCACGTAGCTTTTGCGGCAACATCAATCCCGTATACAACGCCACCATCGCGCCTTGAGAAAATCCGCACAAATAGACATCATCATATGTTAAGTCATACTCGCACAAAGTTTGTTCTATATATGGAACAACTTCGTCATAAGCTTGTTGCAATCCCAATGTCATTCGATCATAAATAGCTGCACATTCGTCTATTGTCGGAACCAGACGACGTCTGTCATCAGGATCAAAACGATGCATGGAATACCATTGTCGTTTTCCTTCATGGATTTCGCATATTTGTGAGGCCTGAGGAATGTGAAGTGCATAGTCATCAAGATGTTCCAGAAGATATGAGATTTTATTATCAACTGAAGAAGCACAGTTGACGTAACCGTGCAAAAACACAATCAGTTTCTTCGGCAGTCCTTTGATATGAACAATTTCTTCCGTAATCATCAAGAGCTCTCTTTCCTTAGCTCTTTTGTAATACACAAAAGAATTGAAAAAATCGTAAACAAAACACAATAAAAAACCCTTGGTTGGGGATCCAAGGGTTTGTTTATTATAAATCAGCTGAGATTATAAGCAATCGTTGCAGCCTTCTCTCTTATAACCATTATATGGTTCTTTTTCATAGCTGACTTCTTCATAAGTCTTTGGCTCGTAAACGGTTGTATAACGGATCTTTTTGTAAACAACCTCTACGGGTTCACGTTTTTCTCTAACAACCGGTTTGCCACACGGGGAGGAGTTGGAGTATGTTGTGCGGCTGCTAGAGCAAGATGAGCCGTTAAACAATTGCTTTTCACGAACTTCACGAGTTCCTGTTGAATAGCGGTTCGGCTCATAACGACGGTATGAAGACGGAGCGTAGCTTGTGTCATAGACATAGTGGTAGCAAGTGCCGTTTTCATAAAAATCACAATTTTGACCACGTTGTTGAACATAATTGGTTGTACGACGTGTTTCATAAATAACTTCATCTTCATCAGAACCATTCATGCATGCACACGCAGACAAAAACAGTGCCAAGGACAATACTAAAACCTTTTTCATTAGATACTCCATCTTAAAGTTGATTTGCTCGACGATTTTTCGCAAATTTACGTCATTTTTGTTTAATATACATATCTTTTATAAAAAATCAAGTACTTTCTTAATATTTTTTTAACTTTTTACAAAAAAGCCAAAAATCTAGCGATATTTTTTCAGCACATAAAGCTCTGAACCATATGGAAGCAAAGCCTTTGCTATTCCTTGACAACAAAAAGGTCGTGTTTTTTTTGACATATTTACAGCCACCATTATCTCTTGTTTTTTCCAGCGCCGAGAAAAAACAAGAACATCTCGTGAAATCTGCAAAATACGAAAATCACCATAGATTAAAGCCGGATAACGGCGGCGACATTCAGCCAATCTGCGAATATGTTTTGTCAAAAAATTATCATCTTGCAAAAACAGACAATTACGAACCTGCTCATCACCCTTTGAACGCTCACCAATCACGCCCCATTCACTACCGTAATAAACAGACGGAATGCCGGGAATGGTAAATAGTAATGTATATAACGGAAATAACTTTTGTTTCTCCCGTACAACAGATGCAATTCGCGAAACATCATGATTGTCCAAAAAATTATAAAGCATCTGTCCGCAATAAACACCATTTTGTTTATGAAATTGGCGATTTAAGGCAGAGGCTATCTCCGCCATATTTCCTTGATTGGCTCCGGAATGTAATGCCTGATACGCCTCATAATTTGTTACGGAATGGCACATTTGCGGCATGAGCAAGCGCGCATAATCCCCATAAACAAATTCTGCCATCAACCAAAAATCAGATTTTTCGTTCCGGCAATGCGATGATAACTCACGAATAAATTGTCTGCTTAAACAATTGGCAGCATCTAAACGCAGCCCATCAATAAAAAATTCTCGTATCCAATACGACACAACAGAAAACAAATATTCTCGAACAGGGGCGTGAGCTAAATTAAGTTTGACAATATCATCACATCCGGCCCATCCCTCATAGCAGAAACCATCGCCATAATGATTATCTTTTGAGAAATCTAAACAAAACCAATCACAATAAACGGATTTTTTCTTCTTTTGCAAAACATCTCTAAAAGCAAAAAAGTGGCGACCGACATGATTGAATACGGCATCAAAGACCAATCGCATCCCACGTTTATGGATTTCTTGTGATAAACGCTTTAACTCCTCATTTGTTCCAATACGGCGATCAACATAAAAATAATCTGCCGTATCGTAGCCATGAGCCGAAGATTCAAAAAGAGGACCTATATATAAAGCGTTTACACCAAGTTTTTGAATATGCGGCAACCAATCTTGTATTTTTTTCAATCGGCTCTGAACCGGCTGCGTAAAATCATTTGTTTTTTCAGCCCCACAAAAACCCAACGGATAAATGTGATAAAAAAAACTTTTATCTGCCCAGCGCATTACTGAATTTTGAATTATTTTATTTTCCGGATATATCTTTGACAATGCCGGTTCCCTCCGGAAGTGGCGATGGATAATGAACCGGACCGCGTTTTTTCAGCTTGGGCTTTTTCTTACTATATCCACCTTTTACGCATAGCAACTTATCACTTTCATTTTTTTCACACTTTACAGGAAAAGATGAATCCTTGAACATTAAATCACCATCTTTATCCCGAACATACACATGGGTATTACACCCCAGTTTTCCGCAATTAAAACTGGAGTTTAACACAAAGACGTAACCATCATTCGGATAAAATGAAACATAGAAATCCTTATACTGAACCAAATCCGGCAACTCATCACTAGCGGGACCAAATTCATCTTCAAAAATTCGAGCAACTTCAGCTTCAGAAATATGTATTTCATCCAGATTAGGACTTGAGGCATTATAGTATAAGTAATATTGGGCATGCTGTGCGTGAGCTGCTGCACCGCCCAATAACAATCCAATCAATAAAGTTACTATTCTTACCATCGTTTCACCTTTCTGATTTTACATTATTTTTATATTAGGCGACTTCTTTTTAAATGTTAATTATTTTTTATCGGTTATTCTGCGGTTAAATTTTCCAGCAAAGAACAAGCTTCCAACCACTGAAGCTCATTATCTTCAATTGCGGCTTCAAGACTTTTAAAATTCTTCTGCAGTTCAACAAGCTCATCCAATGAAAGTTGTTGCTCAAAACGGCTTTCCATATCATTCTTTTGTTTTTGTAAAACTTGAAGTTCTTTTTCTAAACGTGCAATTTTCGTTTTTAAGGCATTTATTTCTGTTCGTCTTGCCAGTTGTTGTTCTCGCTGCTCTTTTCCCGATTTTTTTTCTTTTGTTTCCTGAGAATTGCTTCTTTCAGCCAATAACATATTTTTATAGTCTTCAATATCCCCATCAAATGAACGTATTTGTCTGTTCTTTACCAGCCATAAAGTATCTGCAACCATTTCAATCAAATGAAAATCATGGGTTATCAGGATAACGGCTCCGTTATAACGGTTAAGCGCATCCATCAGAGCATCACGCCCGTCAATATCAAGGTGATTTGTCGGCTCATCTAAAATCAGAAGCTGTGGCGCATGCCGTGTCATGGCTGCAAACAGCAAACGAGCCTTTTCGCCACCTGACAACCGAGAAATTTGCGTAATTGATTTTTCTTGTGTCAAACCAAACTGAGCTAAATGCGCACGGACAACGCTTTCCGACGCTTCAGGCATTAGCTGTCCCATGTATTCTGCCGCGGTTAACTCGATTGGCAATTCTTCTGTCTGATGCTGAGCAAAATAGCCGATTTTTAACTTTGAAGATGCTTTTAATTTGCCATTCATTAACGATAAACGACCGGATAACAACTTGGCAAACGTCGATTTTCCGTTTCCGTTCGCTCCGAGCAAAGCTATTCTATCATTTTCAACAATTGATAAATTGAGCTTTTGCAAAACAACTTTATCTCCGTATCCAGCCACGGCCTCTTCCAAAACCAACATCGGTGAAGGCAACGGTTGAATTTCAGGAAAGTTAAAATAACTGACATAATCCTGTTCAGCCATTGATATAATTGGCATTTTTTCCAGAATTTTAAGACGACTTTGCGCTTGTTTCGCCTTAGATGCCTTATAACGAAAACGATCTATGTATGATTGCAAATGCCTACGTTTAGCAGCTTGCTTTTCTGCGGTTTTATTTTGTAATTCTCGCTGTAAAGAACGATTTTGCTCAAAAGAATCATAATTTCCGCCATAAGTCACTAATCGTCCATGATCAAAATGCAGAATATGATTACATATATTATTAAGTATATATCGATCGTGACTAATGAGAAGTAATGTGCCTTGATATTTGCGTAAATGCCCTTCCAGCCAAAGAGAAGCTTCTAAATCCAAGTGATTGGTCGGTTCATCCAAAAACAAAATATCCGACGGTTGATACAGAGCGGCAGCCAAAGCCAAACGCATACGCCACCCTCCTGAAAATTCTCTGATTTTTCTTGTCAAATCCTGTTCAGAAAAACCTAATCCGTTTAAAATAGCTGCTGCTCTTGCTTTTGCAGAAGATGCGCCGATAATCAGCAAGCGTTCATGTATTTCCGCAGCTTCTTCCACGGAGGTATTCTCCAAACGAGATAAAAGTTCTGTTCGTTCCTTATCTTGCGCTAAAACATATTCCAAAATCTGTTGCTCAAGATTTTCAAACTCTTGAGCAACATAGCTGATACGACTTGATGTCGGCAATTTAACATCTCCCAGCTCTGTTTCCTGCTCTCCGCGCAAAACCCGAAACAATGTTGTTTTACCGCAGCCGTTGGCTCCGACCAAGCCGACTTTCCAGCCATCAGAAATATGAGCGGAAGCTTTTTCAAGCAAAACCTTAGAACCGATCCGCAATGTTATGTCATTTATATCTATCATGGTTTGTTTATGCCATACGCCTCAAAAACTGTCAAATTTTTAATCAAATTTTTAAAGTTTAATCATATACTTATTCATTATTCAGTTAAGGAACGACACAATGAAACTCAATCAGATTACAGAATGCAATTTAGATATTGAAATAACCGGACTTTCCGCAGACTCAAGAGAGATAAAACCAGGATATTTATTCGGTTCATTAAATGATGACAAATTCATCTCTGCGGCGGTGGCTCAAGGTGCCGCTGCGGTTATTGTTCGCTCTGACTTTAATGAAGCGCTTTCTGTTCCGGTTATTCGGACAAATAATCCTCACCTGACTTTTGCTCAAGCTGCTGCAAAATTTTATGGCAATCAACCATCTCACATTGCCGCCATTACCGGTACAAACGGCAAAACCTCCATTGCTGATTTTATCCGACAGATTTTAACAATGATGGGAGAAAAAGCCGCCAGTATGGGCACACTCGGTTTCATCAAGGGAAACGAACCACCCGTCCCCTCGCCTAATACAACACCGAATGCCGTTACAGTTCAACGGGAGCTAAAATCTTTGGCTGATGAGGGTTACAATTATTTAGCAATTGAAGCCTCAAGCCATGGTCTGCATCAATATCGTATCGGTGGTGTACAGGTTAATGTTGCCGGTTTTACTAACCTGACGCAAGACCATATGGATTATCATAAAACTTTTGAAAATTATCTGGCAGCAAAAATGATTTTGTTTACACATAATCTGATTGACGGGGGCACTGCTGTTCTTAATGCGGATATTGAAGTTTTTTCCAAACTTGAAAAGTGCTGTTTGGAGCATGGTAAAAAGGTAATAACTTACGGACGCCTTGGTAAAGAATTGCGTCTTATCAAAAACACACCTTTACCGCACGGACAACGCCTTGAAATTGAATATTTTGGAAAACTAATGGAAATCGATATTCCTCTGGCCGGTGAATTTCAGGCAATGAATGTTTTGTGTGCGTTGGGAATGCTCGCCGAATTAACAGAAAAGCCTTTTGAAGTCATTAAATATGTTGATAAAATTCATGGTGCCAAAGGTCGTTTGGAACTGGTCGGAACATTTAATAATGCAGCCATATATATTGATTATGCTCATACACCGGATGCCTTGGAAAATGTGATTAAAGCTTTACGCCCACACACAAATAAACGTTTGGTTGTCGTTTTTGGTTGCGGCGGTGACAGAGATGCGACTAAACGTCCAATTATGGGGAAAATCGCCAATGATTTGGCTGATGTCATTTTTGTAACGGATGATAATCCACGCACTGAAAATGCTGACAATATTCGGCAACAGATTATGACGGCTTGTCCTAAAGGAAAAAATATTGCTAACCGTGCCGAAGCCATAAAAAAAGCCATTTATGACCTGCAAAGCGGTGATGTTTTGATTGTTGCCGGAAAAGGACATGAAACCGGACAATATATCAACGGAAAGGTTTATCCGTTTAGCGATCATGAAGAAGTATTAAAAAATATACATACCAAATTATCATAAAAATCTTTTTTTAACTATTGCTTATTATACTTTACTCCGTTATACATACGCGAAGGTATATATAAAGGAAAGAACATGCCACGCAGAACCAAAGAAGAAGCCGAGCAAACCAAAGAAGCCGTTTTACAGTCGGCTTTGGATTTGTTTTATGAAAAAGGATATTCGCGAACAACTTTTGATGAGATCGCCAAACGTATTGGTCTCACAAAAGGTGCCGCTTATTGGCATTTTCGTAATAAAGCTGATTTGTTAGCAGAATTAATGAATATCAAATTTAAACAAAAACAAAATTTGGCTAAAATTCAGTCTGAAAAGATTTTAACCGTTGAAGCTCTCAGAAATTCGGTTATTGCAGATGCGCAGATTGTTCAAAATGATCCTGATTATTGCAAGTTTTTGTTCTTTATCCTTTATCAGATGGAATGGTCAGAAGCAATTATTCAAAAAATATCAGGGCAAATTCGTGAAATTAGGGATTTTCCGTTCTTTCAGTTAAAAGAAATATTGACTTTGTTACAAAAAAATGGAGAAATAGCCTCTAATGTTGATATTGATGAAACCGTTATCATTCTTTTATGTTTGTGGCGCGGTGTTTTAAATGTATATATCAGTAAAACTTATCCGATGGATTTGGTTCGGACTTTAACCAAAAGTTTTGACCTCATTATGGACGGTATTAAAGTGGAGAAAAAAGAAAAATGCAAGTAGGGACAATTCATAAACGGACTATTATCAAGCAAATCGTCATTTTGGGCGCTTGTGTTGCTTTCGGCTGGTTTTTGAAAGCCCGCCTCACCCCGCAAATGGGTATGATGGGCGGTATGGGTGGCGGCACACCTTATGTGCTGACACAACAGCTTTCTACACGCAACATTTCTCCTAAACAAAGCTATATCGGACATGTTGAAGCAATCAAAAGTGTTAATTTAAAGCCGCAAGTGACCGGTTATGTTGAAAAAGTTTTGTTCCAAGAAGGTTCTTTGGTCAATGAAGGTGATATTTTGTTTGTGATTGAGCAAAAACGCTATATCGCCACGGTTGAATTGCGCCAAGCAGAACTTGCCAGCGCTAAAGCCAATTTGGTTCGCACGGAAAGAGATTATCGTCGTCAAGCGTCTTTGAGCAAGCAAAACTATGCTTCTAAAGCTACTCTTGACGCCGCAGAAAGCGCTTATTTACAAGCTAAAGCTGCTGTTGCCCAAGCCGAAGCCAGTTTAGAATTGGCAAAAATTGATTTGGATTATACCGAAATTAAAGCCCCGATTACCGGCTATATCGGAAAAGCAATGGTGACGGAAGGAAATTACGTTAACTCCACAACGCAAGATCTTGCCCGTATTGTTCAAACTGATCCTATTCGCGTAGCTTTCTCTGTTTCTGATAAAGATATGCTGAGCTTGCGCCGCCTGTATAAAAACGGCAGCGAATCGTCTCCGATTAAAACTGAATTGGTTTTGGCTGACGGAACAGTTTTGGTTAATCACCTGAAATCACGTTTTACAGATAATGAAATCAACACTAACACAGCAACAATCGCCGTTTATGCCGAATACAGCAATGATCATAATTTGCTTATTCCGGGTAACTATGTCGATATTCGCGTTGGAGAAAAGGAAGATAAAGTTGCTCTTTTAATCCCTCAAGCCGCTATTGCTCAAGACGAACACGGTAATTATGCTTATATTGTTAATGAAGATGGTATTGCCGAACAGAAACGTCTTGTTTTAGGTGACGTTATCGGTACAGAACAAGTTGTTGAATCCGGTTTGGAAGCTACTGACAAGGTTATTATTCAAGGGTTACAAAAAGTAACCAATGGACAAAAAGTCAATGCTTCCGAAGTTTTACCGGATGCTAAGGAGGAATAATTAATGTTTTCACGCATTTTTATTGAACGCCCGCGCTTTGCGATGGTGATTTCCATCGTGTTGACTTTGGCGGGTATTATTTCTGTTTTTTCTTTGCCGATTTCTCTATATCCGGAAATTACGCCGCCGGAAATTGTGGTTTCAGCAGCTTATCCCGGCGCTAGTGCCGAAGTGGTTGCTAAAACTATCGGTATTCCGCTGGAAGCTGAAATCAATGGTGTGGAAGACATGTTGTATATGAGTTCTTCCTCTGAAGATTCCAGATATACTTTGACTGTTACGTTTAAGGTTGGTGTTGATCGCGACATGGCACAAGTTAAAGTCCAAAACCGTATTCAACAAGCTCAATCCAAGTTACCAACCGATGTTACCAGACAAGGTTTGACTGTTAAAAGCCGTTCTTCAAACATCTTAGGCTTCATCAGTATTATTTCTCCCAACAAAACCTATTCACAGCTGCAATTATCAGACTACGTACAAAACAACATCAAAGATGCCCTTGGTCGTGTTAGTGGTGTGGGTGAAGTGAATGTTTACTCATCAGCTATGAGTATGCGTGTTTGGTTAAATGCTGATAAAATTACAGCTTTGAATATTCCTGTATCAGAAATTAAGGCTGCTATTGAAGGACAAAACTATCAACCGTCTTTAGGCAGTATCGGCGCTATGCCGGGTGACGGCACACAGCAAATGGTTTATACTTTGCAAACACAAGGTCGTATTAACGAGGTTGAAGACTTTAAAAACATCATTATTCGTACAGCTGAACAAGGCGGATTGCTTTACTTGAAAGACATTGCTGAAGTTAATATCGGCGAGGAAAGTTATCGTGCCACATCAAGCTTTAACTCAGCTCCGAACGTTGCTATTGCCATTAACCAATTGGCCGGCGCTAATGCGTTAGATGCCAT
Source organism: uncultured Azospirillaceae bacterium (assembly GCA_964383725.1). Taxonomy (GTDB): domain Bacteria; phylum Pseudomonadota; class Alphaproteobacteria; order RF32; family CAG-239; genus CAZU01. Next base: position 12,023 of record CAYLIN010000001.1, read on the forward strand.
GGATGGTGTCAAAAAAGAGATGGAGCGTTTGGCTCAGCGTTTTCCGGAAGATATTACTTATATTATCGGTTATGACTCAACCGAATATATTGAAGCTTCTATTGAAGAAGTTGTTTTCACCTTGGTTTTGACATTCTTGCTGGTTATTCTGGTTTGCTACATGTTCCTACAAGATTGGCGCTCAACTTTGGTGCCTACGCTGACCATTCCGGTTTCAATTTTTGCTACTTTTGCTGTCATGCTCGCCATGGGGTATAGCTTAAACATGTTGACTTTGTTCGGTTTGGTTTTGGCTATCGGTTTGGTGGTGGATGACGCTATTGTGGTTGTGGAACGTGTTTTGTTCTTGATGGAATCTGAAAACCTAAGCCCGAAAGAGGCTACTATCAAAGCAATGGAACAAGTTTCAAGCGCGATTATTGCGACAACCTTGGTATTGCTGGCTATTTTTGTACCGGTCGGTTTCTTGGGCGGTATTACCGGAAAGATTTATCAGCAATTTGCGATTGCAATTTCAACATCCGTTGCCTTTTCATCATTGAATGCACTGACGTTGTCTCCGGCATTGTGCGCTACTTTGTTGCGCCCTGTCACGCCGGCTACATCAGGGCCATTGTTCTGGTTCAATAATATTATTGGCAAATCTCGTGATAAATATGCTTCCATCGTCGGTTTTATCGGTCGCAAAGTTAGTGTGATTTTCTTGATTATGGTTCTGTTGTTTGCCGGTGTCGGAGCTTTCTTGAATATTAGCCAAACGTCATTTATCCCGTCAGAAGATCAAGGGGTTATCTTCATGAACATTCAGTTGCCGGAAGGTGCAAGCCGTGTCCGCACACAGGAATTTGTGAATAAGATTTATCCTCTGATTAAAGAAGAACCCGGTGTCAATAATGTGATGAGCGTTATCGGCGTTAGTATGATTGGCGGAAGCGGTGAAAATACAGCAATGAACATTATCACTTTGCACCCCTGGAACAAGCGCGAAGGAGCTGAGTTATACTCAACTAATATTTTAAACCGAATCCGAGCTAAAGTTGTTGGTATGCCTGAAGCAGAAGTCCAATTATTTGAACCCCCTGCTATTATGGGCTTGGGTATGAGTGGCGGTATGGATTATCGTTTGCAAGCCCTGAATAGTGATGATCCGCAACAGTTGGAAAGAACATTGCGTAACTTGTTGGGACAAATCAACGCAGATCCGAATGTGATGTATGCCTACACAACATATACAGCACAAACACCAAACTATTATATTACTATCGACAGAGATAAAGCCGAAGCGATGAAAGTTTCCATCGGCAGCATTTACAGCGTGTTGCAGAATTATCTCGGCTCCAGCTATGTTAACGATGTTAACTTCGGAACACAGGTTAATAAGGTTATGATTCAGGCTGATTGGAAATATCGTAAAGATTTGGACAGCGTAAAGAATCTGCATGTTCAAAACCAAAAAGGTGAGATGGTTCCGCTTGATCCGATGATTTCACTGAAAAAGGTATTAGCTCCGCGTGTTGTCAGCCGTTATAACCAATATCCGAGTGCGTCGATTACGGCGGTTCAAAGTCCGGCATCAAGTACCGGTCAAGCCATGGGGGCTTTGGAAGAAATTTCAAACAGACTTCCCACAAGTTTTGGTTATGATTGGTCCGGTATGAGCTATCAGGAAAAATCAAGCAGCGGTCAAATCGGCTATTTGATTATGCTGGCGATGACTTTTGCTTACTTGTTCTTAGTGGCGCAATACGAAAGCTGGTCAACCCCCCTACCCGTGTTGACTTCAGTTTCTGTAGCTATGCTCGGAGCTTTGTTCGGTTTGTTCATTACCGGATTGCCGCTTAGTATTTATGCGCAATTAGGTTTGATTTTGTTGGTCGGTTTAGCTGCTAAAAACGCAATTTTGGTGGTTGAATTCTCTAAAGAAGAACAAGAACGCGGGGCTTCCATCATTAAAGCGGCTGTTGTCGGGACTAAAGAACGTTTCCGTGCGGTGCTGATGACGGCCTTCACTTTCATCTTGGGTGTGCTGCCGATGATTGTTGCCACAGGCGCCGGTGCCTCAAGCCGAATCGCTATCGGCGTACCGGTGTTTTACGGCATGTTGCTTGGAACGGTGTGCGGTTTGATTGTTATTCCGCTGTTATATATCTTGTTCCAGACACTTCGAGAAAAGACTAAGAAACAATAAAAGAATAAAATCCTCCGATTTCGGGGGATTTTATTTTGTCAAAATTTATCACAGTACATGAATTAGCAATTGCAAATGCCTGATAAAGTGTTTATTATAATAGAAAATGCATTTTTTTAATACTTACAGGTTTATAGATGTCTAAACTGAAGCGTAATTTATTCCTTCTGGTCGTGGCTTTGTTGACGGCAAAAGTTGTTTATGCCGCAGTTGTTCCTATTGTCGACACACCAGCCAGCAGTTCTTATGGTCAAAAATATCTGATGACGCCGCTATCGTCATCATCGAGCTCAGGAGAAACGACTCCTCGTACGTCGACCTATTCCGGTGTGACTTGCGGCACCATAACGGCAACTACAGAGAATGGCTGTAAAACAACGCTGGGAATCGATGATGCGGTAGCAACTCCGTGCGATGGCGGAAAATATACCTGTTCTTGCCCCTCAACATATAATAAATCTTGCACCTCATCCAGTGAAATGGGGGTTGGGGTTGCTTGCGGCGGCAAATATAAATCCTGTCAAACCATTGGCTCTATTACGTGTAATGAGATTGTTGCAATGCGTACGGGATTACCTCTGGAACAAGTAGATGTTGAGAAAGATTTTAAATTTGGTTTTGAAACAACGAATTCCTCTAATTGCCAAACATCATCTCCTTTTAATTATACTTTATATAGATGTAAGCTCAATGCTTCTGATACTACAGAAGTAAACTTTTGTATGTATCCGATTTGTCAGGAGTTAATTAACAATCCTAATCATCCTTTACGTATTCATGACAAATATCATCCTAATGATCCGACGCCTAACGCAGATATGTTACTGCAATATCCGGAAGGCGATCCATTTTCTAGAATTTATTGTTATGATACAACTTCACAGAACTACTCCCGTGCTTATTACTGCAATGAAGAATATACAGAAACCCCTGTAGGTGAGTGCGCCTCCAACGAACGGCATGAGATTTGTGAGGTTGAAAAAACACGTAAGTATGGTGAGTGTACTGATAGTCCATCTACCCTTTGTAGCATTGAGGATACCTCCTTTATTTTAAAAAGAAGACTAAGGAAAGAAGATTTTTATAGTGGGGGGGTAGACGATTGTCACTTCTCAGCGGAGTTTATGGATGGCTTCAAAAACGGAACATGTGTTTTATTGAATGAAAACGGCAGAATTTTACCATCTGGTTATTCGCAAACTGATCATTGTCAATGCAATTCTGGTGAGAAAGATGTGCCCCCAGTGTATCCATATACACAAGCGTGTGAAGGTTATCGCATAGAAAGCGGTTCTCCGTTAGTCGGTTCCGCTGTTGTTCCGGTGGTCAGCAAACTTAATCTGCCAATATCTAATAACAAAGATGTTTTGGATTTTTGTCTGTGGGATGCTCAATCATCTGTACCATATTACGATGAAAAAGAACCCGATGAGCACGGAACTCTAATTTCGGTGAGCGCCGCATACAATGCCAACACATATACCACCACATTTGCGGCAGAAAAGTTAAGATACAAATCTTGTCTTCCTAAGTGTCCGGATAATTTTCAGATTACTTTAGCTTCTGAAGTCGATAAAAGCACGTTTACCTGCCCGAACGGTTTACCTCCTAACTCTTGTGCGGTTGAAATTTCCGCGACAGATTCCGCGATAACCGGATATGTCAAAATGCTTCACGAAAAATTCAGTATGAATATTCCGACTTTTTATGAGGAAGCCCTTTATTGCGGTTGCCCGTTGGATTGGAAAACATCTTGTCCTGCAGGGGAAGCTCTTGCAGGTTCGAAGTGCAGTTCCGGCGGTACGGACTATTATTCTCATTGCGTTAAAACGTGTGATAATACCTCCCCCAAGCAGTCAACGCCTGTTAAAGAAAGCGGAACAGAAACAAAATGTTCAACTGTCGAAGGGGGAGAGTTTGTACAAACACACATTCCCAACACAGGTAAATGTTCAGCTAACGGAGATTTTAGCCAAACAGTCAGCTGTGGTTCCGATAATGCTCAATGTTGTTTAAGTGCAACAGAATGCTACACAGACTTCTTTAAGGTTTCAGAATCTGCCTCGTCTTGTATTCCGATGAATGTGGCAGATACTTTCCCGTCTTTATGTATTGATCCTTCTGTAGCACTGCAAAAATCTCCTATTGTATCGGTACAATGTTCTTGTCCGGATAACTATAAGTCTTGTTCGGATGCCTCATCTTCCGGCATCGGAGCTCGTTGTCCTTTTGAAGGCAGTGATAAATATGCAGAATGCAGTGTTGGCTGTCCGACAGACAAAACGGAATATTTGGTTACCAATATAGAGGATTGTAAAATTGGTTCAGAAAACGGAAAAATAAGTGAATGTTATACAGATGTTTCCGATCTTTCGACAAAGAAATATATATGTAAGTGTCCGGATTCATTTAATCCCAGAGACGGGCATATGTGGAATTTTAACATATTAGGTCACTGTATCAGATTGACAATGGAATCGGAATATCTCTATTCTGATAATAATAAACTGGCTGATTTAACCAGATGTAAAAACAACACAAAATGCACACAATGTTTGAAAGAGTTTGTTGGATATGGAACATCTTGTGATTTTGATGCCCGTAATGCTTCCGGCACAATTGAGCAAAGTTTGATAAAACATCAGAGTATCATCATTTCTTGTAAATTCCTTGAAGAAAACTTTGATAATAAGTTACATATCGTCGATAATTTTAACGACTGTGCAGCCTTAGGTTTGGGAACACCGACTGAGGATAATTATCGTTGTCATGATCCGGTTCAGAACAAAAGACGTTCTATTTGTCGTTGTCCGGGAGAGTTTAGAACAAAATCAGAATTTTGCAACTCCTCACAAGCCAGACCGGCCGGTATCAGTGAAGCTGATTGTTTAAGAGATTATAATCCAATCGGAGAAGTTTGCGCCTTGGATACATCTCCTCGTTATTGGACGGGATACCAAGATGTTTTAACAAATGTAAAAGCTGATGTTCCTCGGTTTAAAACATTTGTTAACAGCTGTCCGGATTCAACCATCCGTCCGGCATATGATTCCAAAGAAAAATGTATGGTTGGCGATGATCCTACAGCTGATTTTAATAAAGATTATGAACACCGAGCTCACCAATGCAGCGTCGAATCAGAAGACGGAAGCGGAGAAAGATTTTATTGTGACTGCCCCTCTTCTTTCATCACAGAATGTAAAAATCCGAATGAAATTCTCGGCGGCTTGTCTTGCGAATATGACAGCTTGGATTATAATGACAGAAAATATCAAAAATGTCTGCCGCAATGTGAAGAAACGGCTGAAACACCGGTTGTTATATCTCCGGAAGACTGCCCGACTGTTGATGGTGAAGCCGCAGATACATCATATAAATGCTTTAACAAAAAAGGCGACCCGATTGAACGTACGGCTTGTCGTTGTCCCAAAAACGGCTGGCAAACATTGGAAGAGTATTGCGGTAATGACGGCGTAACCTATAAAGAGCGAAAATATACTAAAGAAGAATGCTTGAAATCATTTATCGGTGTTGGAACTGTATGTACGTTTGATGGTTATGGTGTTCGAAAATATCAAAGATTTGAAATTACTTGCCCGACTGATCGTCCGCTTTTCTACACGTCAGACGAATGTAGTCAGGCAACAATCCCCGGAACTGTCGACTATACTTGTTATGAAAAAGATAACTTGCAACAACAACGCGTTGTTTGTAAATGTCCGTCCTCGTGGGTTGATGTTGAGGGCAAAAAAGTCAGTGCCGGCTCTCAGATTTGCTCGACGACAGAAGAGGCCAGCGGAACAACCTGTAACTTTGACAGTTTAACATCTCTCAAATATGAAAAATGTTATCCTAAATGCCAATCTGTTCCTACAAACGGACAAAATCTCACTTATATGGATGAAGAAGAGCCGACTATTCTTGATTGTACAGAAAAACTTGGTGATGGTGCAACTTTTGGAGTAGACAGCAATGGAAGCAAGTGCAGTAAAAATCATGAACTGTATACACCTTGCTATTGCGGACCTGATTTCATCAATACATGTCAAAATGACAATCAACGTCCGGCAGAAAATTCTTTAGCTTGTACTATCGGTGGCACAACCTATTATAAAACTTGTGAAAATAATGCTTGTCGTGAACCGAGTTCATCTATTGCCATAATAGAAATGGCCAGTGGAAATACAAATGCAGATGCCGCTTGCAAAAGTCGTTTCGGAAGCGGGGCAACAGGTCGAAACTGCGGAATTTCTCAAGCAGAGTGTTCGTGTGATCCGCGTACTTTTGTTGAAACCTGTGATTATCCTCTGGATAAGCCGGATAAAAGTAAGGTTGAATGGTGTCGTTTAGGCGAAGGTTCAACTCAGATGGAAAACGGAACAGATCACTTCAAACTTGGAGAATGTAAGGTCAGAACTTTATTGGCTAAATGTGGGAAACATATTTTATTGGACAGCGGTCGACAAGACTCGACACCGATTATTTATGTGACAGAAACAGAGAGCCAATGTAAAACGCGCTTTGGAAGCGGTGCAAAAGCTCAATTATGCGAATATGAGGATAATACAGACAAACGTGCATTTAACTGCTATTTCAGTCTTTCTGATTTTCCGATAACAGAAGATACATGTCCGGTTCGCCATGTATTGAGCAGTGAATATATTACTTATAACAACACAAAATATTATAAGAGTTGTGATTGTCATTCCGCTTATAAACACCACAAATACAATTGTTCAGGAATGTTAAGCGGCGGTGCATGTACTCAAAAACTTACCAAAGAAATGATTGATGCTGATGTTACATTGAAAGAAGCCGGTATTTCTGTCGGCACAGAATTGTCACAATATCCGTATTGTCAATGCACTTCCGACTATAGTCAGGTTTGTGATGGGGAACGTTATATTGGGGTCGGTAAACCTTGTAACGGTAAGTACACGGCTTGTGAATGTAAAAAAGATGAATTGCCGGAAAATTGGGCTGACAACTATTATGGCTGCCCGGGTGGTAAAAAACCAACCGGCGTTACCAAGCCTAACGGATGTGGCGGAAAATATTATCAATGTTCGGTCACGGAATGTACATGGCAACATACAGAAAAATGTTTATCTCCGTTGATTGGTGTAGATCCTTGTCAGGATAATCAAGGCAATATCGGCGGATATAAAAGCTGTCGTTGTCCGGATGGATATAAAAAATGTTCTGACGGCATTGTCGGAAAAGGTGAACCTTGCATTTTGAACGGTGATTACTATTACACCTCATGTGAAGAAACAACAACGTGCAACCATGGCGAAAGCAAAACATGTCAGGAAGAGTTTTTAGTTGGCGTCAACCCATGTACGCGCAACAATGTTACCTATTTTGAATATTGTAAATGTTCCGCCGGTTTTGACAAACTTTGCGATGATGGCGAAGTCGGGGTTGGCTTGGCATGCAAACTCAATGGTAAGGAATATTACCAATCCTGCAGCAAGCCGTCTTCTACCTGTACTTCTGAGCACACGGAAACTTGCGATACATTCCAAGAAAAATATGATCCCTGTGTCAGCAGTGACAATAAGTTGTTGTATAAATGTAAATGCCCCTCAAATTGGAGCACCTGTCGTGATACAGGAAGTGCCGATGGAGCTGACAGATGTACAGCTACGGATGGAACCATTTATTATAACCAATGTGCTGTTAGCGGACAATGCTCGCCTCTACAAGAAAAGACTTATTCCGTTTGTACATCCTCACAAAAAGGAAGTGGCGGAAGCTGTGTTTCAACGGAAAGCAATATTACCAAATATGCTGTCTGTGAAGAAACCTCCTCTTGTCGTTTGAACGGTTATAAATACACCTGTTTAGGATTTGATCAGGAAGCTTTAGGGACAGATTCTTGCGTGGATGAAAATGGAAACAGACTTTATAAAGAATGTAAATGTCCGGCTAAATGGATTACTTGTCCCGGTAAAAACAATAAAAAAGGACGTTCTTGTACCGGATTAAGTGAATCCGGCGCTTCTATGGAGCCTGTTTATGAAAGTTGTACCTGTGACGCAACATTATATAAGTATACTTGCCAAATTGAAGAGTTTGGCTCAAACCTGAATACAGGTGTTTTGCCAGCGGTCACAAAATCATGCACTCCGGCAACTTATGACAGCTCGGTCGAAGGAAATCGTAAAGAAGGTGAAACTTTATATCAATCTTGTGCCTGCAAAGAGTCATTTACTCATACATGCTCTGGTAATGGTCATATTGTAGAAAATGCTCAGCCTTATTGTCAAAAAGTGCCAAATGGCAGCAAGTTGTATGAATATTGCGCTTGTTCTGATGATTTCATTACCCAATGCAAGGCTGACACATCCAATCCGGGATTGACAGCACCACGCTCAGAAATCAAAATATGTACACCATTAAATCCGTCTGCTGCCGGATATGAGGGCATTACGGGGTCTTTGTATTCATCTTGTGAATGCGGTCAAGCTTATCGCTTTGAATGTGAAAAGAATAATGCTTATGGTGATGACAAAGACAAATGTGAAGATCCGGTGACGCATAAGACATATTATAGCGCCTGCAACTGTGATCAAACATTATATCCGGAGAAGTGCGACGGCAACGGTGTTATACCGATAGATGCCGAAGATAAGTGCGTCAAACAATATAATGAAGGAACGGCCTCACGGAGTACCACCTATTACAGTGGCTGTAAATGTGAAGATAAATACAAATACAGCTGTACAGATCCATCAGACGGACAAGGGATTTATTATACGCCGGAAACATATGCATTGAACACGATTAGTGCGAACAATATCTGCTCTTATAAATATATGGGTGAAACCTTTAAGCAATATACTCACTGTCCGTGTCCGAGTTCATACACAGACTGTGCCGCAGACGGAAAGGTAGCTGCAGAAAACAGTAAGCTCTGCATGGAAGTTTCTGCGGACGGAACAGTTACGGAAAAATACAGCGCTTGCAGCTGTGATGTATCCGCCGAAGCAGAAAAATTGCGTAACTGGGGTTATGTTGCCTCATCCGCTTCAAGCGTTACGGATCCGATTTTTGCTCAAGAGGTTGAAGAAATGTGTGGGCATAAACAAAACTTTATTGCCAAACGAGGTATCTGTACCCCTTTATACTTCAAGTGTGGTATTAACGATACAAGCTATAGATACACAGAAGCTTCATGCGCCGCTGAAACTTGGGGAACCAGTGCAAACAAATGGACAACAAAACCGCAGGAACTAACCGGCAGCCAGTGTAAAAACTTTGAAACAGAAGCCTTAAGAGGGATGACGGTCGGCAACAGTGCACAAGATGATATGACAAATGAAAAATCTTATTATCAACAAAGCACTGTCGGCAACTTATGCACACAATGCGACTGCGCTGATATTTATAAATATACGGAAAGTTTGTGTGATGAAATCAGTAGAGATTCATCTAAAGGCGGCTCTGAATTTAATAATAAATGTTTTATTATTGGTACGGCTCAACCTTTGAAATACATGACGAATTGTGATGATCTGAAATATTTACAACAACCAAGTAACGAGGATATAACCTACTGGAATAATCCATTTTCAGCCTCAACAAAAATTTTGACGGTGCAAGGTAACTCTTGTGTCAACAGAAACCAAGAGACAAAATGGGAATATTGCGACTGCAATGCAGATTCTTTGCGTTATATCAGGACACACATGGACAAAGATGAAGGTGACATGAAATATTATTTTTGTTTTGAGCCGGATTTAAACAAATCAACGCCTACAGATATTGCATTATATGACGCTGTTTGTACGCTAGATGGTCATTTGGGGAAAGCTAGGTTTCCAGGTGAAACATGTACGGAAGGCGCCCAAAACTGTCACCATTGCACTTACTCATCTGCAGGTGGCGGCTTTTTCTATAGCCGAGCATTTACCAAAAGATACTAAAAGCAACCGCCGGTAAACACACCGGCGGTATGTTAGCGTCATTTTACCGAAGGAAATGCATGAAAGGTGTCATGACATCATCATGACACCTTTCTCATTCTTTTCTGATTTTATCAGCGATGATACATTCTCAAATGTAACTATGCCATTAAAATGCAGATTGAATGTGTGTGCACTCATAATGGCAAGTTACCATCATCGTGAACAATTAAAATTTAGCTATAGATTTTTATCTTTCCAGAGAGCCTAGCCGAATTATCATATCTGCATAAAAAAACAACCGTTCCCTTATGGGAACGGCTGCCTTTTTGACCTAGAAAGTTAAAATACTAACCCTGAAGGTCAGCGAAAAGGTGAGAGCCACCTTCTCTGTTTGGAGTTTCCATCCCCCGATTTGGGAGTTGAAATCTACTCCGTCGATGTCAATGCCACCATCGGGAACAAGGCGATTTGCCTCAAAGGGGCGATATACGCACCCTACACCACCGATGAGCGAACATCTATTGGACATTCGCCACTCCAACTTGAAGTTGGCGAAGCCCTGAGGAAGAACCTTTGCATCAAGAAAATCTTGATGCAAATTAATCTTCTCATCTTCAGAGGCCGCATTGTAGCGATAGCCCCTATATTGTTTGCCCACACCCACTCCGAGTTCGAGGGTGGGCTGCACACGCCACGTCAGCGGACAGAGTTTTCTGCCAACGCCGACACCGGCAATCAGCCCTTTTCGAGCATATCCGCCTTCCACAAAGAATGACCATCCTTTGTGATAGCGAGAAACGCGGAGTTGGCTGCCCCAGTCAAGTTTGCCGGCCCCTGTGATGGGATCTTTATCCAGCGTTACTTGGGGGGTGACGTCGATCAGCAGGCAATTGTTGCCAGTGCCTACATTATATACGACGTTCTTATTTTGAGCGGTTGCTGCGATAGTAGTGAACACCATCATGATAATAGCAGCAAAAAAGTTTTTGGTCATTGTAGTTAACGGGGGGTTAGAAAGCCTAATGGCGGTGCGAACACGTTCGCGATGCCATTAGCTTTGAGTTTCGAAAAAAAAGAGAAATTATAATCCGGCTTTTGAAAGCGCGCCGGATAAGGGCACTAAAGGACTTTGCTTAAAACCACATTCCGCCCCAGAAGCCATTAGCGCTCTTGGTAATCTGACCACGGAAAGGTTCCGGGAGATTGTTAACAGAAATAGTGTGGATACCGAAGCTCTTGTTCTGACCTTTGATGGTTACATAGCAAAAGCCGTTCTTATAGCTGTCGTCCTTTTTGGAGAAATCACCACCCAGGTAGGCAACCTCGCTGTTATCAGCTGTGCTGTTGTTAACACTGATGTAACGGTTGGGGTTGTTCTGAAGGAAGTTGTCGAGTTCCTGAGTCGAGACATATGCCTGACGGAAAGGAACTTCGGCGTTTCCATCCTGGAAAACTGCAATCATTTTCTGATTGTGGTCGTTGATATTCCGGAAAACGAGACCGTGGAAAGTGTTGTACTCGCCGGTCTTTTCGCTCCAAGAATAAGTTGTGGCGAAATGCTGAGCGTAAGCCTCGTCCACTTCCCATCCGGGGATGGTGTGTTCGGGCTTTTTAACCTTTACAACAAATTCCTGAGTTGCACTTGCGCGCATGTCTTCTGCGGTTGCAGTATAGACAACAGAATAGTGGAAAAGGTCATAAACAGTATTCTCTTCTACGGTGCCGGCTACGGGAGCAGCGCCGTTGAGAGTGGTTTCAGGATCAGCAATTTCATACTTCTTGCCTGCGTATTCAACATAAAGGTTGCGGTTCATAGAAACCACAACATTGTTCTTTACAGTGCTGTTATAAGTATGAACAAAGGTGGCAGACATTTTGTCACCCTTGAGGTTATTGCCTTGGTAGTTGCCGCTCTTTACCCAGCTGCCAGCCTCATGGTTGGTACGCGTGAGCTGGTTGTTCTCTGCCTCCAGAGTGATGAGGTTTTCAGCGCGAACGCTGAATTCCCTGTTACCACTGAAGGTCAGAAGCACTTTATCAGCGTCGATAGAGTGTTCTTCGATCAGCTTACCGTTGATTGCACCGTTTTTCTCGGTGTAGTCAAGATAAATACGAACGACTGCGTCTTTCTCCTTTTCTACACGACCCTGGAAGGCCTGAGTAGCAGAGGCAACAACAACATCCCATGACATGGCATAGGTGATGGTGGTGTTGATGTAGTTGAAATCAGCATCTTCTGATGCAGCCTCTTCTCTGTTTACTTCGGCAAATACCGGAGTGGGAACAGAATAAGTCTGGCTAATGCCATGATATTCAACAACAACCTCTTTCGGATAGGTTGCGGTCAGAGTTACCTCACCCTGTTCATAGCGGAAGATGTTAGCATTCTGATTGGCAACGCCTACGCTATTGAGAGTGTTGTAGCTGATGAGATTACCAGCTTTCAGAGAAGCCTCGAAAGGCTTTCTGATTTCTTCGCGGTTGTTGAGCTCGGGGTGCAAGGTGTGACCCTCTACACCGTCGAATACAACTTCGTTACCCTCCTGATGAAGGTTTTCTATAGCATAGAAAACTTCATCTTTCTCTGAAGTGGTGAACACAACAGAGAAATCATAGATAACATCGTCACCCTCGCTCATAGAAGCGGTGAAATGTGCGGGTACGTTGTAGGTGTTGTCGGAACCTGCAACTTTTTCAGCATCGCCGAAGCTGATGCTGATATTGCGCACGTAGTTGGAGCAGAGGCTGCCGTTGAACACGGTACCTTCAGCATTCCAACCTTCCACCTGCTGATCAACAGTAAAGATCCATTGCTGGGTCTTGTTGGCATAGCTGATGAACGAGGGCTCAACGCTCTTCGAACTGTTCACCAACACCTCGCGGTTTGCAATGCTGACTTTGTTTCCGTCAACATTGAAGGTTTTGCCGGCGATCTCGGAAACAGCGTCTCCGGAAAGGGCACCGGTAAGACCAGTGAGAGTGAAGCTGTGCTCCACATTGAAAGACTTAATCTCGTTCTTCTCGGTGTCATCACTGTAAATCAGCGAAAACTCCTTGTTGAACGAATAAGCCTTAGTGATGGTGGTAACACTATTCACACTGGAAGCGTTGGTTTCAAGGGAGCTGTTCAGCTCACACTCATAACCGAGAACGTCTTCCAAAGAGCTCTCCACGGGAGTGGAGGGATCAAATGCTACTTCTCCTTTAGTGTAGAGGTAAGGTTCGTCATTGCATGAGCTCATTACGAAAGCCGCGATGATAGCGGCAAAGATTTTGTTTGTTTTCATTGCTTTATTGTTTTTTTTATTATTATTACAAATGAATATTCCACTCTTCAATACTGTTTTTTCAACAATAATTGTTTCTCATTTTTTCGATAGATTCTCTCTAACACCTCAACGTTATGAGCAATGTCCAAGAAAACTTCAGTGAAAATAATTGGAATAAGAATGGAATAAAAAAAGATTTTACACTTATAAATTTACCACAGTCTAACCAAAAATACAATAGTTATTTGTAAAACGAATCGAAAGAAATGCCAGAAATAAGATGATATGTTTTTTTAGTGATATGTGCGGATCAAGCCACTTAATACACCCTGAATTTTAACTCGGGATGCGGCTAAACGTCGAGGCTCATAAGCTGCGTTTTTGGGAACCAAAACAACCTCTGCCCCGTCTTTTCGTATCTGTTTTAAAGTGGCTTCGCAGTTATCAACCAATGCAACAACAATATCCCCATTATTGGCCGTGTCTGCTTTACGGATAATAACCGTATCTCCGTCAAGAACCCCGATATCCACCATGGAATCCCCTTCAATGGTCAAGGCGTAAAACTGTCCGCGGCTGACCATCTCATACGGAACGGCAAACTTGTCATTTTCATTGGCGATTGCCTCAATCGGTGTACCGGCCGCAATCTTGCCGTAAAGAGGAATCTCAACCATTGCCGTCTTTAGCGCTTCTTCCCGCTTACGCTCCTCCTCAATAATCGAACTGGGCTTGAGTTTGGGAAGGCGCAAAACCTCAAGCGCACGCGCTTTATGCGGCATTTTTTTCAAAAAATTACGCTCAACCAAGGCCTCAATCAACGCATGAATACCCGACTTAGACTTCAAGTTAACAGCCTCTTTCATCTCATCAAAAGACGGAGAACAACCGGTTTCTTTAATAACCTTATTGATAAAAAGCAAAAGTTTATATTGTTTTTCCGTCAGCATGATTGTTTCCTTAGTAATAATTAAGGTTATATTAGCGTATATTTTGTTCTAGTTTAGTTCTTTTTTATTAAATGTCAACACTTTCATTTTCCAACCTCTCATCTCCGGTTTCATATCCACATTTTTTCAAAATTTTTGCTTATTTTAAATAAATTATTGAAAAATTTTTCGATAGCTTTATAGTGATTGGCAATTGTGTTTAATTTGTGCAAATTTAATCAATATAGGACATATTATGGCTACTGAAACTAATATTCATCGCGAATCCCGTCTTGCAAAACTCAACGCCTTACAAGAACTCGGATACAATCCCTACCCTTATCGTTTTCAACCGACGCATTTTGCTGCTGAATTACAAGAAAAATACAAAGATTTAGAGGCCGGTACTGACACTGAAGACAGAGTAACCATCGCCGGTCGCGCCATGGCTGTTCGCAACAGCGGTATGTTTATCGATGTGAAAGACAACAGCGGTAAAATTCAGGCTTTTTGCCATAAGAATCATCTTAGTGAACAAGATTTGGAAATTTTGAAAAATTTGGATGTCGGTGATTTGGTCGGTATTTCAGGTTATGTCAGACGGACACCGCGTGGTGAGCTTTCCGTTGCGGCCGAAAAATTTGATATTATTTCAAAGGCTTTACAACCTTTGCCTGAAAAATTTCATGGTTTGACAGACGTTGAAGCTCGTTATCGTCAACGCTATGTCGATTTTATCATGAACGATGACAGCCGCGATATTTTCAAAAAACGCTGCCAAATTACATCTGCTATTCGTCGCTGGTTTGAAGAACATCAATTTATGGAAGTGGAAACTCCTATGCTCCATTCTATCATGGGGGGGGCAAACGCAAAACCGTTTATTACACATCATAACACTTTAGACATGGATTTGTATTTGCGTATCGCTCCGGAATTGTTCCTTAAACGCTTGGTGGTCGGTGGCTTTGACCGTGTTTTCGAAATCGGACGTAACTTCCGTAACGAAGGCATTGATAAAAGTCACAATCCGGAATTTACCGGTTTGGAAGCTTATCAAGCTTATGCTGATTATAATGACATGGCTGATTTGTTCGCCGATATGATTCCCTATGTGGCTGAAAAAGTTTTGGGAACTAAAGTTGTTACATTCAACGGGCAAGAAATTGACCTGTCTAAAGGTTTCGCTCGCAAGTCCATTGTCGATTTAGTCAAAGAATATGCCGGCATTGACCTGCTGCAAGCTCAGACTGTTGAAGAAGCCCGTGCTATGGCAAAATCTGTCGGTGTTGATGTTGATGACTGTACTTCTTGGGGTAAGGTTGTTCAGGAAGTGTTTGATGAAAAAGTTGAAGCTCATTTGATTCAGCCGATTTTAGTCATGGACATGCCGCGCGATATTTCACCGCTGGCTAAAACACACCGTGATAATCCGCGCTTAGTTGAACATTTTGATGCTTATATCGCCGGTATGGAAATCGGTTGTGCTTATTCTGAGTTGTCTAATCCATTGGAACAACGTGAACGTTTCGAATCTCAGGTTGCTGCTCGTGAAGCCGGCGATGATGAAGCGCAAATGCTTGATGAAGACTATGTTACTGCTTTGGAAAATGCTTTGCCTCCGACAGGTGGCATGGGCATGGGTATTGATCGTTTGGCTATTTTACTGACCAATGCCGAAACCATTCGCGATGTTATCGCTTTCCCCACTTTGCGTAAAAAAGATTAGCCAGTTCTTATTATCGTGACTAAGGTGCAAGACATATACAAAAACAGATACTTTCAGCATTTCTTAAAGCTGGGTGTTTGTTTTTGTTGTATGGGGATTGGCGCTTATTTTGTTTATCTCGGTTGGCAAGGACATCTCAAGCAACAAAAGATAAATTTTGAAGATGTTGAAAATCTGGATGCTTCGCTGCAAATGCAACAAGTTTCGCAAAACTCTGACAACTTGACGTGGGAGGAATTTTGCCTAAATAACCCTATTGATATTTGCGCCAACAATAAACGCCCTGATGACTTTTTATATGATGAAAGCGATGTGTCAATCGTTGAAGCAGAAGAAGCTGATATTGAAAAACTACAGCAAATTGTCAATGACAAAAGTGACAATATTACTGAAAAACAGCCTCAAGAACAGCCTTTAGAAACAAAAGTTTTCGAGGTTTTAACCATTGCAGATGAGCTCAATCAAGAGGCTTTGGATATTCTTTATGAAGAGCCTTTATCCGAAAATGTTATCGGAGAAGATGAGCCGAATTTGCAAACATCTGAAGAGCCAACAGAACCGGATACGGAATTTACGCATATTTACAATAAAGATGTTAAGGCTTTTCATATTATACCTGTTCGTAAACCATTGTATTTTGGGAAACTTCCGGTTATTGCCGTGGTTATTGATGATATGGGCATTAGTCAGATACGAACAGCAGATATTATCAGTTTGCATGCACCTTTAACAGCTTCATTCCTGACATACGGCAAAAATTTGGATGAACAGGTCAATCGTTCTCGTGAAGCCGGACATGAGATTATGATTCATACCCCTATGGAAGCCCTAAATCCAGTCGACACAGCTCCCGATGTTCTTACAACAAAAATGACGCCGGAAGAAATTCAAACTAATCTGAAAGTTATGCTGGATAAATTTCGCGATGTGAAAGGTATCAACAACCATATGGGCAGTAAATTAACTGAAGATAAGACCAGAATGCTCGCCGTTATGGAAGTTTTAAAGGAACGGGGATTATTTTTCCTCGATTCAAAAACTTCGGCTAAATCAAGAGCTGAGGAAGCTGCTGCTGAAAGTGGCATTTCCTATGCTCATCGCCATGTTTTCATTGATAATAACAACAACAAAGAATATATTTTAGGACAATTGGCAAGAGCAGAAAACGTCGCTCGCAAAAATGGCTATGCCATTGCTATCGGACACCCTAAAACACAGACCTATGCTGCCCTCAAAGAATGGATTGATACCCTTCCCGATAAAAAATTAAAGCTCACCCATTTAAGTGACATTATAAAAGTTTTGAATCCATAAAATTGAAAATATAATAAAAAATCATAGATACCATTTGAAAAATATTATCATAATTTATTTTTCGAATAAGGGTTGATGTGAGGCGAAATTTATGCTATAATGATTTTACTTTAACCAATTATGTTTAATTTTTATGAAAAATGTGTTTTGGGGATTCATAACATGGCTTATTGAATCCGTGATTTTTGTTCTCCTTTGCTGGGGGATGGGTGCTCTTTTAGAGTTAATTATCTTTGGCGTAGTTAGCGTTGAAGGAAGTTTGATTGACGGAATGCTTTTGGGTTCGGTCATGGGAATAATCTTTGGCCTAATTACGATGGGAACGGATACTGATTGTGCTGAACACCTGATGTTCTTTAGCATTGGATGGTTATTAACAATCCCCGGAATAATGTTCGGGATTAGGATGTACACCGAAAGAGGATATATCCCTCTTCCTTTCTTACTCATCTATGGTGGAACAGTCGTATTGATCTTTATAGGCTCGATCTACGTCTTGATGAAAGAAGATATCTAGAAACACGTCGACAATGAGGATAGAAGAATTTTTCTTCTATCCTCATGTTGTTTTAAACTCGGAGATCTTATATAAGCATTTTGATATTTTCATTCATTTGGAAAAAAAATTATAAATTACGTTTTTTTTACTTGACGTAAATAAAAAATACATTTATATATGCTTTTGTCTTAAGCGATGGTCCCATCGTCTAATGGTTAGGACACCACCCTTTCACGGTGGTAATATGGGTTCGAATCCCGTTGGGATCACCAATACAAACGGTAGGTATAAAAACCTGCCGTTTTTTTATTTTCCAAGCTTTTCGAGCTGGTTCGAAACTTCTCTTAGCTTTGCGAGGGAGGAACGACCAAAGAAAAGGTTAGTTGTTCGCGCAAGTAGGAAGATGAAATCTTCCGTAGCGGCGCAATGTTCAGTTTTTAAATTTCTTGTTT
>CAYLIN010000002.1:0-30189 GCA_964383725.1 uncultured Azospirillaceae bacterium
GACGAATCATCGGGTCACCGGCAAATTTGCGCGCACCGGTAGATGTTTGCAAAATGACAGGGGCATTAACTTTTTTAGCAGCTTGCAAAACAGCAATAACCTGTTCCATATCATTAATGTTAAAAGCCGGAACACCGTAATTGTTTTCAGCGGCATGGTCAAGAATCTGACGCATTGTAACTAAAGGCATATTTTATCTCCTTATTAAATTAAACTAACGAAACTATAGTCTTTTGCTTTATTTTTGCAAGAAGATTTTAAAAGTTCTTCCCGTGACATTTTTTGCTTGTTTTTACGAAAAAAATGCGATATTTTAGAGAAAAATCAATTAAATTATATTTATTATGGGTTACTTTATTTCATTCATTGTGGCCGTCATCGCCGCCATTCTTTTGTATTATTCATGTCGTCACTACGTCCGCCACTTTAACTTTATGTCGATGAGCTCTCGTAGAAAACGAAGCCTTTGCACTTTGACTGCGGCCGGACTTTGCTTGATCTTGATTTCCATTTACTGTGAATGGGCCATCATTTACCACATTATTCTTATGTTGGGATTTGGTTGTTATGCAACTTCAAGAATTAAGTACCACAAAAACTGCATCTTACAACACGGAGCTGATGAGGACGATCATCAACAGGCAGCTACCAACTACCAAAGCTGGTTATGGGCTGCCGCTGTTCCCTTTTGTTTTGCAATTGCACTTTTCTTTTTAAAGTAAGAAAAAAAACACCTCGGTCCTGCATGACGGAGGTGTTTTTTTATCTCTAGAGTTTTGCGCAGCAGATATTACTCAGACATCAATCACGCCTTGGCGATATGCCCAATCGGTAACGAGAGCAAAATCTTTACCCTCTTTGACAGGAATATAGCGCCATACGGTTGTGCCATTAGCAACAAACGTTCCATGGCTATAGTCCACTACTCGAGTTGTAGAAACCGGTGCGAACAAAGCCTTGCGCTCTGTCTTCCCTGACCACGCTTTAACATAAACATACGTGGGAATATCATTCACTTTCACCTTAGCGATGAAGCAAATGTATCCCGAATTTTTCCCGTTTTGTGGGTAGATACGCCCGATGATAAACTCGCTACAGGCAACGGCATAACCGCTCTCAGCCACTTTCTTCTGAGCCTGACTGGCCAGATAGATGTATTCAGGATTTTCCATACACAAAAATTTTTTTTAGTTAAACATTTTTTTAATCAATGATAATATCTTGGTAATTGATTTATGCCCTTAACTTAAACATCAAATTCTAAAATGTCAATAAGCCACAACTGATTTAATTTCAGACTGTGCGAAACTCTTTTTGAATACAAGAATCCCCAACCACAAAATGATTGGGGATTCTTTATTTTTCTTATCTTATTTCAATAAATTTTTGGCACTGTCTACAATCTCATCAACTGTAATCCCAAAGTAATCATACAGAGCATCTGCCGGTCCAGAAGCCCCAAAGCCATCCATTCCGATAATATCACCGGATAGCCCCACATATTTTTCCCAACCGAACTTAGCGGCTGCTTCCACTGCAATACGAGGTGCCATCCCCAAAACACGTTCCTGATAATCAATCGGTTGCGCATCAAATAATTCGGTACAAGGCATAGAAACAACTGCAGCGGAAATACCATCCTCTTTTAAGCGTTTCATAGCCTCAACCGCCATAGATACCTCTGATCCGGTTGCAATAATTGTTACTTGACGTTTTTCAGTTTCTCCGGCAATCACATACCCTCCCTTGGCCGTCAAATTTTCAGCAGAAGAAGTCCGCAACATCGGCAGATTTTGACGACTTAGAGCCAGCAAACTCGGTGCATTTTCACTCTCAAGGGCAATTTGCCAAGCCTCTGCCGTTTCAACCACATCACATGGGCGAAACGTTAAAATATTCGGCATACAACGATATGAAGCCAGATGTTCAATCGGTTGATGGGTCGGTCCATCCTCGCCTACACCTATAGAATCATGGGTCAAAACATAAATTACCCGTATTCCCATTAATGCCGCCAGACGCATGGACGGACGCATATAATCAGAGAAAACAAAGAATGTTCCACCAAATGGAATAATCCCTCCATGCAAAGCCAAACCATTCATAATTGCTGCCATTGCATGTTCACGGATTCCATACATAATGTTATTGCCGTTATGATCCTGTGCCGTAACTGTTTTTGATGTCGGTGTCAATGTTAGATTAGATGCCGCCAAATCCGCAGATCCGCCAACAATTTGCGGAATATGCGGAACAATTGCTTCCAAACACATTTGTGAGGCCTTGCGTGTTGCCACTTTAGTTTGCTCGGCAATCACTTTTTTCTTCAAATCATTTAATTCTTTATCCCAATTCTTTGGCAATTTTCCGGCGATAACATCAGCAAATTCCGAGCCTTTAGCCCTCGCCCGTTTTTCCCAAGAGGTAAACTCTGCTGCTGATTTTTGACCAGCCATACGCCATGCTGCCAAAACATCTTGCGGAACTTCAAAAGGCGCATAATCCCACCCCAGTGCCTTACGCATTGCTTCGGCTTCTTCACCTCCGAGCGGCGAGCCATGGCATTTGGATGTTCCGGCTTTTGTCGGTGCACCAAAACCAATTTTTGTTTTGCAGGCAATCAATGTCGGACGGGATGATTTTTGCGCTGCGGCAATTGCTTTTTCAATCTGAGCAAAATCATGACCATCGACAGAAATCGTGTTCCAACCGACAGCTTCAAAACGCTTTACTTGATCTGTGGAATTGGAAGCGGTGACATTGCCATCAATAGTGATATTGTTGTTATCCCACAAAACTATCAACTTCTTCAAGCCCAGATGTCCGGCAATAGAAATAGCTTCCTCTGAAATACCTTCCATCAAGCAACCATCGCCGGCAATAACATAAGTATAGTGATTGCAGACATCTTCACCGTATTTGGCAGCCAACATTCTCTCAGCTAAAGCCATACCTACAGCAGAACTGATTCCTTGTCCCAAAGGACCTGTTGTCATATCTATTCCGGCCAGATGACCATACTCAGGATGTCCGGCAGTCTTTGCACCTAACTGACGGAAGTTTTTTATATCTTCAATATCAATATCTTTGTATCCCAATAAATACAGCAGAGAATACATCAGCATAGATCCATGGCCGGCCGATAAGACAAATCTATCCCTGTCAAACCATCGCGGTTCTTGAGGATTTAGTTTTATAAATTTAGAAAACAGCACTGTTGCAACATCTGCCATTCCCAATGGCATTCCCGGATGTCCGGATTTTGATTTTTCAATCGCATCAACAGACAAAAAACGAATCGCATTTGCCATAAGTTGCTCTGTCTTATAAGTATTCGCTGACATGATATTCTCCCCTTCTATATTCCACATGAACGGCATGATGTATTGTGGTTTTGCGCATTGTTATCGGCCTTGAGATGATGCGCCTCTATGTTAAACGTACGATGATTATAATGATATTCTTCCAGGCTTACGTCCAAAGCCAAAATAATTTCTAAAGGTGTTCCGTCTGCCGGTATTTTAACCTTAACTGGTTTGCCCCTAAATTCTTTGCTTTGCTCATCAGTTTTGATGCCGGTTCCTGCTGTATATGTTCTTTTTCCGACAAATCCCGGTGGTCCTTGGATTGTTTCGGTATAAAAAGCAAAATCGACATCTGTTTCATCCGAACTTCGAAGTCTGGTAACTGAAAAAACCGGCGTAATTACAGCATAACGCCGAGATAAACCATCCTCATTATAGCAATATCCTTCATAGCCGATTAATTCTATTTGAAAATTATCCAAATAGTTTACCGTTTGCGTCATATAAGCTTTATCCTGAGGAATGCTGATATACGGACATATTACATTTTCCGGTGTATGCCAAAACCAAGAACAAGATGTCAAAAACAATGGAACAATCAATAAAAAGATTTTACGCATTAGCCCTCCTTAATAAGGCTTTACTATATCAGTTTTTTGCCTTTTGTAAATAAGGCGACTAACTCACTGTGGTTAGAATAAACAAACTGGTCAACCATGGTTACTTCTGACAAATCATATCCTGTTGCCGTCAAATTATTTGCATCGTTGATAAAAGTATGCGGATTGCACGAAACATAAATTATCTTTTCCGGCTTATGTTCTTCGGAAAATGACGCAATTTTTCCAACTTGCGCGGCAGCTCCAGCTCGCGGCGGATCAAGGACAACGACCTTTGTATTCCCCAGTTCACTTTCATCCAGCGGATATTTAAATAAATTGCGAGCTATAATCTCAACATTCGGAATTTGATTGCGGTTAAGACTTTCTCTAAAACCGGATAACAGCTCCTCAGAAGAATCCACCGCCGTTATTTTCATATCCCCTAACGGCTGCAAATAATAGGAAAAAGTCCCCACACCGCAAAACAGGTCTGCAATTCGTCCTCTCGTATCTCCCAAATACTTCAAAACCAAATCCGCCAATGCTTTTTCGCCGGCAAATGACGGTTGTAAGAAAGTTCCTCCGGGAATATAAATATTGTAAGCTCCGTTTTTTATAAAAGGTTTTGCTTTTTCTATAATCGGCTCCGGCGTTTCCCCGACATGGCGGCGATGAGAAATCCGAAGCAGATTATTCCAATTCTGAGCTTGCTCAAAAATAATCATGCGATGTTCTAATTCCAATGGCGCATCATATTCCAAAACAACATCTATTCCATTAGAGGCATGGCACAACCAAACATCTCCTCCAACAATAAACTGCGCTATCAGTTTTTTGCCCTTTTTAAGTTTATACGGGGTGGCACAAATATCCGTTAACAATCGGCGCAATTCAGGAAGAACAGCATTTAATTCAGGTGTGAGCTGCGCACATTGTTCAATGTCGGTAATATCATTACTACGAGCTCCATTAAATCCCAGTGTCAATGTTCCCTTTTTGAATTTAAAAGCCAAACTGGCTCGACGACGCGTGGCGTCATCAATGAACACCGGCGCCCCAGTCTTTAAGGGTTGAACAGTTAATTGTTTTAAAACAGCTTCAAACGTCTCTTTTTTTCTACGCTGATACTCGCTCTGTTCATATTGTCGCAAAGGACAACCGCCACAGATTTCAACATAAGGGCAACCCATTTTACAAATCCTCTTTATCAATTCCCAAAATTATCGGATGACTGTTTCTTTCAGGATTGATAATCGGTTGATCTTTTTGGATTTGCTCAGCCTCTGCACCATCAAGCAATGAAATCTCAACATTATTTTCTTTATCAAAAACAGGGTGATGATTTTGACTTTCATCTTTACGCTCTTTTTGCCCTGAAGACATAAACGTATCCAAGTCTTGTTTCGTAAAAATCTCTACTCTATTTCGGCCGTTCTGTTTTGCTTTATACAAGGCTTCATCCGCGGTTTTAATTAAGGTATCAATATTATTAGAAATTTCTGATGAAGATACACCGATACTTACCGTAAATTTAACAGGTTGATTTTCATCCGAATAAACGACCACTGAGGAAATGCTTTCCCGTAAACGATTGGCCACCAAATAGGCTTGCTCTGCACCAATTCCCGGAAGGAATACAACAAACTCCTCCCCACCATAACGGGCAACAATATCATTGTCACGCAAAGCCCTTTCTGCCGTTGAAGCTAGTTCTATCAAAACTTTATCTCCGACTTTATGTCCATAAGTATCATTAACACGTTTAAAGAAGTCTGCATCCAGCATCAAAACACTGAAAGGTTGATGATCGGCCTGAGCCTTTAGAATCTGCTTTGATACTTCATCCTCAAAATAACGACGATTAAACAACGATGTTAACGGATCTCTGGTGGCCTGATTTTTTAACAATGCTTCTCGCGTTTTGCGACCGGTAATATCTTGAAATGCAGAATACAAAACAACATCATAATTATAGTCAATGATGTTCACTGAAGCCAACAGCCAGAATGGTGAGCTAGACATCGGCGTTTTAACAAGCATTTCAAAATCTTGAACAACACTTTCTTGCTCAAGGCGTTCACTCAATAAACGGCGGTTATCCGAATCTGCAAAAAAATCCTTAAAATAGTAGTGTTCCAGCTCATCCATATCTAAACCGAACAACTTTATGGCATTATTATTCGCCAAAAGAATCTTATCATCAACAACGCGGGAAATGATAATCGGGAACGGAGCTGACTTTATAATCTCTTGCAACCGGGTATTGCTCTTTTCTATCTCTTGTTCATTTTTTTGCACTTCATCTTTTACAGAATCGGCATACATCATTAAAAAGGCAAAAGACAAACTTAAATAATAAACAGATGCGGCCACCCATTCGTCAATCAAACGCCATGACGTTATTCCTAAAAACGGCAAAAGCAATAAGCCAGCAATTATTGTAGATGCCAAACCTGCTAAAATATATCCGCCTCGATTTTTTTGTCCCACTTCTGACCATAAACTGATTGAAATGTAGATAAAGCCGGCCAAGGGGAAAATACGACGCATATTATCAACCATCGCCCCATCCGGAAATATTATCAGAAAGAAAACTATCGCAAACAGCCCCAGAGCGCTAATTCCGATAGTTATTATCTTATCCGGATAGCCGTGTATCAAAAACTGAGAAGCTGCAAGTGCCATCAATACCATAGACAACAGATATAATGACAGCTCTATGAAAATGTAAAAAATCACACCGCCGCCGGCAGCATAAACAGCCTCCATACGATGTCCCATGCCAGCCGCAAAAAAATCAAACACAACGGCAAAAAATAAAAGCCATAAAGATGATTTTATTTTAGCTGAGCGCCCGGCATAAACAGTTATGGCCAATAAAACACATAAAGCGAGTAACGTTGTGTTCAAAAAAACACTTTGACTAAAGATATTAAGGCTGCTCATGATTAATCCCCTTCACATAATTTTGTTGAATGATACGAAGAAAATGTTAAAATACCTTAAAATTTAGAAGCTTTAAAAAAAATTGATGATTATTTAAAAGTTTTAGTTTAGCATATAGACTGTTTCTTGTTGTAGAAAAAGGAATGTCGAATGATTAATAATACCCCAGAACACTTCAGCCACTGTTTTACTCTCAAAACAGATCATTTTCCAACTCGCGCCTCAGATCGCACAAGTTGGCGCTTTCAATTGCCCGGTATCGTTTTCGGTGCATTATTAGCTTTTCTCGGCATTTATGAACTTTTAGACGGCTTCCGTCATATTTCCGGCGGACGAGATGACATTTCAGCCATAAGTGAAGCGTCATCTTATCAACCACTCATTACTCCGGCCTTTTTTGATATTATTTTCATTATTATCGGTGTCGGAATGATTGTTGCCAGTATTGCCTCTTATCTCCGTTATAAAAAAATTATTTTGGACGGTAAAACGGTTAACGTTATTTATCGTCCCGTTTTAGGCTCTAAAATAACATTTAAGGAAAATATTAAAAATTATACCGGCGTTCGTTTGAGAATCGAATTTTTTCAATTCGGTTTCCTAAATAAAAATAAATATATTGTTGAACTTTATCATAAAGATCCGAAAAAAATCATTCCGCTTTATATCTCTACCTCAGGCAAAAACATTAGAAGAATTTGGGAACAATATGCTCGCACATTTAATCTGCCGGCCTTGGTTAATACAGATAACGGTTTGACAGCCAAAGATGTGAAAAATTTTGATAAATCAATTAAAGAAATGGCGGATTTAGGCTATGTTATTGATGATTATGATCCTTATGAAGTCATTCCACCATCTGTCGTTTTCGTTTGTCGGAATGATAAAATAGTCCTTAAAGCAAGAAAAATTGTATGGGATGTATACAATATCTTGGCTTGGATAGCTATATTGACAATCGGGCTCCTGTTGGTGCTGTTCGGATTGAGTTTTGACAGCTACAGACAGGTTGCTCCCTATGTCTTTTATACACTTTTGGGAGGAGGAATTCTTACAATTATTACTTCGGTTTTTGTCCTCTTTCGTAAAGAAAAAATTATTATCAAACGCCACAAAATCGTCAATACATATAAATACCTGCTGTTTTCGACCAAGCATGATGAAATGGCTAAAAATGACATCGAAGCCATCGAAATCACCGAAAACCCTGTCAGCGGACGTTTTTATGTGGCTATTGTTTCAGCAAACAAGACAATCCCATTTGGAGCAAAATTGCCACTAAATGACTTGCGTTGGATTAAAAAATTCTTGATTCATGAAATAATAAAATAAAATCAGGACGAAATTTTGAATGTTTGAAAAAAACTCTTTGCTATATTAGTGTTTTTCAATTATATATAGCTGCATAATGTTTTCTGGTGAGGAGATTTTGATGAAAAAAGCCGTTGATACATTAAAAGATGATGCGTTATTGAGAGAAATTGAAACTGATATTAAAAATGAACAACTGAAAAGCTTGTGGGATCAATACGGATTGTTCATAATTATATTTGTGGCACTAGCTTTAACCGCTGCTGTCAGTTTTGAAACTTTTAAAACTTGGAATGCTAAACGCAATCAGGAATTGTCAAACGCTTATGCCGTTGCTGTTTCTTTGCAAAACCAAGGTCGTTTCGAAGAAAGTTTATCTTTGCTGAAAAATCTTTCTCAAAGCAGACATGGTGTTTATGGTGATATTGCTCGCCTACAAATTGCAAACATCTATTTTGAGCAGGACAAAAATGTCGATGCTATGGATGTTTTGCAACAACTTGCCGCTGATAACAGAGCTAATCAACAGATGAGAGATATTGCGACAATTAAGTTAGCATCATATAAATTAGATACAGACGCTCCTGCTGAAGAAATTTCAGCATTGCTTGCCCCGTTGACTGATGAAAACAATATCTGGGCTAATCTTGCTCATGAGTTGTTAGGAATGTTAGCTATTCGTGATAACAATCCGGATGATGCTCTGCTTCATTATCAGGCAATTGTTAATGCATCAAATGCTCAAGACAAGTTAAGAGCCAGAGCTCAGGATATGATCACAATTATCAACGAACAACTCAATTAATCAACTGCTCGGGAAGCGAAAATGTCTGAAAGATACTTTAAATGTGCTATTATATGCGGTGTTGCCGTTTTGTTGGCCGGTTGCGGTTTGTTTGGTAAAGATAAACTTGATATTGAAGGACATCGCATTAATGTCATTAAAGAAAATGCGGATTTATCTCCTGATTATCGTCGAGGAGAAGTTAAAATAAAATTGCCTGCTCCTTATGCTAATAACAAATGGACGCAAAACGGAGGAAACGCCATTCACTTAATGGGACATCTTGCTTCAAACGTTGAGCTTAAAGAGATTTGGAATAACAGCTTTGGAGAAGGAAGCTCAAAAAGAAATTATCTGATTGCAGCTCCTGTTGTTGCTTATAAGGTTGTTTTTACAATCGATGCAGAAGGCATTGTGAGTGCTTTTCGCTTGGATAACGGAAAAAAAATCTGGAAAAAGCGTTTAAAACCGAGCAATCGAGAAGATAGAAATATCTCGATGAAAGGGGCCGGACTGGCTGAGTTTAACAAAAAAATATATGCCACAACCGGTTTTGGAGGAGTTTTTTGTTTGGATATGACAACCGGTGATATTTTGTGGCGCAAAGAACTTGAAATGCCCATCCGAATCGCTCCAACAGTTGCTTCTGCAAAAGTATTTGTGCAAACTATTGACAACACTATAATAGCTTTAAACGCAGACAATGGTGATGAACTCTGGAAAAACGCAACAGATGTCGAAAGTACAACTCTTGTCGGCGGAGCATCTCCAGCCTATAATCCAGATATGGATGTTTTGATTTCGGCTTTTTCAAATGGTGAGTTACGTGCTTTCAAAGCCAGCACAGGAACACCGTTATGGGGGGACAGGCTCATTTCTAAAAAAAGAACTAATGCTTTAGCCGGAATTACAGCTTTCAAAGCGAATCCTGTTATTGATGGTGATAAGGTTTTTGCCGTCGGACATGACAGCATTTTAGCAGCTATCGACCTCCGAACAGGAAGACGTCTTTGGGAAAGAGAAATCGGAAGCAATAATCAGCCATGGATTTCCGGAAACTATTTGTATGTCCTGACAAATGATTTTGACCTTATCGCTCTGAATAAAAATAATGGTAAAATCATATGGAATACAACTCTTCCTACCGGTGAAGATTTAGAAAATCGTGACGGCATCTTCGGAACAGGACCTTTGTTGTCCAGCGATCGTTTGTTAGTCGCAACATCTAATGGCTATGTCTTCGCGGTTTCACCATATACAGGGGATGTCATCAGCTATATTTCTGTCGATGAGGGCGTTGAGCTTTCTCCGGTTATGGCTGATGGCACTTTAATTTTGACAACTAAAGACGCTGATATTATAGCCTATCAATAGGAATGAATCATGGTATTAAAACTAGCAATCGTCGGACGCCCTAATGTTGGAAAGTCAACTTTGTTTAATCGCTTGGTCGGACGCAAAGTAGCTATTGTTCACGATAAACCCGGGGTAACGCGTGATCGCAGAGAATCTGCAGCAAAATTACAAGATTTAAAATTATCGGTTATTGATACAGCCGGATATGAATATTCAAATGAGGATAATCTTGAAAAACGAATGTGGGAACAAACACAACGTGCCATTCAAGAAGCTGATGTCAGTTTGTTTATGTATGATGTCCGTGATGGTATTCAACCTTATGATGAGCATATGGCAGGCCTCCTCAGAAAAAGTGGTAAGCCAGTTGTTTTATTAGCAAATAAATGCGAAGGACGCGTTCAGGAAGACAGTGTGCATGAAGCTTATAAACTTGGTCTTGGTGCACCCATTCCTTTTTCTGCCGAACACGGGTTAGGGCTTTTGGACTTATATGAGGCTCTTAAGGAACAAGATAATCTGAAAAAAGAGAATGAAACGGCAATCGTTCAGGAAGAAATGACATCAGAAGAATCCGCTCAAGAAGATGAAGCTTATAAAAAACGCCCCATCCAATTGGCTATTGTCGGACGCCCTAATGTCGGAAAATCCACTCTTGTAAATGCCTTACTAAATGATGAACGTATGTTGACCGGTCCTGAGGCCGGTGTAACACGTGACGCCATTACTTCAGAATGGTCTTATCAAGGTCGAAAAATCAATCTGGTTGATACAGCCGGTCTCAGAAAACAATCTCGTGTAGATGATTCTTTGGAAAAGATGTCTGCTGCCAGCACTAAACGAGCAGCCTTTTTAGCTCAGGTTGTTGTTTTAGTTGTTGACGCAGATGCCGTTCTTGATAAACAAGATTTGACTATTGCTCGTCAGGTTTTGGATGAAGGACGTGCATTAGTCATTGCTGTTAACAAATGGGATATTGCCGACAAAAAAGAAGCATTGCAACGCTTAAATGACAAATTGCAGACCTCATTAAACCAAGCTGAAGGTGTCCCTACAGTTACAATCTCTGCCCTTAAGAAGGAAAATCTTGATAAACTTATGCGTGCCGTTTTTAAGGTTTATGATCGCTGGAATATACGAATTCCGACAGCTCCGTTAAATCAATGGTTCTCGGATATGATTGATAATTATCCGCCACCGTTGGGAAAAAACAAACGCCGTATTAAGTTGAGATATATCACTCAGGCAAAAACCAGACCGCCTGCATTTTATATTTTTTCAAGTAATCCGGAAGGTTTGCCCGATGCATATTTACGGTATCTGGTTCACCAACTTAGAGAAACTTTTGATCTTGGTGGTATTCCTATTCGAATGACGGTTAGAAAAACAAAAAATCCTTATGCAAATAAAGATTAAAAAAAAAATCCCGGATTATCCGGGATTTTTTTTTAATCGTGTTTTCTACTATAAAAAGTAAAATATTGATAAATATGCGCATAATATGATGATTTTAGGCACGTATCAAAAAATGATAATGAGATAAACAATATTGTAAATATTAACTTATTTAGATAACCGGCTGTTCCAACCACACCATATACGCGAGTCAAAACCATTAGCAAAACAATTCCCGGAAGCATCATAACAATTTGCCCCCAGAAAAGACGATTAGCATTTCCTTTGGTCATATAAAATGAATTTTTCAGACGCAATTCTTTATCATCAACTGAGACCGCAGGAAAAACAAGAAAGAACCTAGACAGGAACAGAGTAATTGCCATGGGGATTAAGAAAAAGAAATAAACCGCACTTTCAGGAATATTGACGGATGATAAAACAACCGAAATCAAGACAATCAGCAAATACGACGGCAATGCAATCATCAGCAACAAAAACAAATTATAGAAAAAGTAAGATATAATTCGGCGGAGAGAAGCCAATGTCAAAAAATTTCCAACTTCTTTTAAAACAATCTGGCGACAATAAGCAATAGCTAATGAAATCGAAGTAACACCGAGGAGGATTAGTGAAAATGTATTGCGCAAACTATCCTCACACCCTTGAGGACGAAAAGAACAAATAGATTGAAAATCAGTCATCATTTCATAAATAATAATAGCAAATGCCGGCAGGGTTATTTTTGCCATCATTTTAAAATTAGCAAAAACAAACAAAAAGCTACGACGGATTGTTTCAAAAAATGGTAATCTTATATTATTATCTGTTTTTGTTTCCATCATCTTCCCTTTCAAACAAATACTTTTTTTGCAACAAACAATGGTTTATAAAAAATGCTGCTGCCAACAGAATAAGCAAACTATAGAAATATTCAACCCCAAAACGAACAAAAAATCCGTTTTTATCTCCAATTTTTCTGACTTCACTAAAGAAAGAGATTAAAATGAAAGTGGTTGTAAAAAAGATTAGTCCAAAACTGATTAAAATACGCAGGCTGTTTCCTCGACCACGTTTCCAGACAACAGATAGAGGCGGAAATTGTTCCTTCAGGACAGCAAAACCAAATAAAGAGTAAAAACGCATTGCCAACAGTGGACTTAGAACACCACTGCCGACAACCGTAAAATAAATCAACTCAATTTGATAATTTGGATTAGGTTCTCTTTCGTAAAGCAACCATCCGCATAAAACAGAAACCAAATTCAACAATAGAAGCAGAATTAATACCCCATAAACTTTAATATCTGTTTTTTGCAGACGAACAATGAAACGCATATTTAATTTTTCTTTTCCGGTGATTATCTGCGCCCAACGGACAAAAAAACAACAGATAAGGAACAACAAAATTATTTGCATTATTCCATAAGTAAACACATTTTCTCCACATACGTGATTCTGCTGATAATCCGGGAAAAAACATAGATACGGGTGATTAAAAACAAAAGCCGCCAAGCTCATAGCAAAAGCTATAACCAATGCTATAGAAGTAAATACGCGCAACGAATCTATCACCATTCCATATGGTTCAATAATCAGTCTAAAAAAGGGAATACGCCGAGGTGTATCATTTTTAATCTCTTCTGAAACAGTCTTTTCTCCGAGAATATTACGCAGAAAACTCCATACTCTATTCATGTTTATATTTCCTTGACTGTGGTTACGCCGGAAAGGCTTCGAATTTTACTCAAAATATCACCATAGAAAGCAAAACCGCCAGGTAGTTCTATACGGATATCCCACTCATTATTATCCGGTTTTATATATATTTTGTTTTTACCGTTTCTATCTGAATTTAAGATCTGTTTCAGCTGAGGGACGACGGAAACACTGTTAACACTAATCTCTAATCCGTCAGCGACATCGGCAATGGCCTTATCCAGTGTTTCAATACTGTTTATCATTACTCGAGGATTACCCTCTTCTTGCTGCTTATCTATTGTGACATTTACCAATAACGGTAAACCGGAATTAATTGTTTCCTCATAACGCACCATTGCATCGGAGAACAAAAGGCCTTCAAAATTGCTTGTTCCATCAGAGATTTCCAGAAAAGCATATTTGTTACCATTTTTAGAAATGCGTTTTTGGAAAGAGTTTACACATCCTGCAAGTTTTGCGCGGATTGTATCTCCGGTACGAATACCTAAGAACACTTCATTACATTTTTTAACGCCAAGGCGCTCAATTCCCCTGCTATAGCTATCCAGTGGGTGAGCTGACAGATAAAATCCGATAGCTTCTGCCTCAAGTTTTAATTTTTCAAGTTCCGGCCAATCCGGTTTATCGGCTAATTTGACTTTCGCTTGCAGTTCCTCAGCTCCAAACAATGATGATTGAGAGCTGTTCTTTAACTCAGTTGCCGCATTAATATGTTGAACAATTGTTTCGATATTTGCAAAAAGTTTACCGCGAGCCTTATCCAAGCAATCAAATGCACCGGCTTTTATTAATTGTTCCAACTGGCGACGATTGATTTGTTTTGCATCAATACGATGAATAAAATCAGAAATATCTTTATAAGGACCATGTTTGCGACGCTCGGCAGCAATGGCTTCCATGTTAGCGGCCCCTACGCTTTTAACAGCTGCCAGTCCGTAACGAATATTACCGTTTTCGACAGAAAAATCTGCGTCTGATTTATTAATATCCGGAGGTAACACCTTGAAACCCATTTTTTTACATTCTTCTTTATAGAACATCAGCTTTTCAATATTGGTAATATCCAAAGACATCACCGCGCACATAAACTCAACCGGATAATGCGCTTTTAAATAAGCTGTTTGGTAAGATACTAATGAATATGCCGCCGCGTGAGATTTATTAAAACCATAGGATGCAAATTTTTCCATCTGGTCAAAAATCTTGGTTGCTGTTCCTTCATCAATACCTTTTTTCAAAGCCCCTTCGGTAAACATTTTGCGCTGTTTGGGAATCTCATCACGCATTTTTTTACCCATGACTTTACGTAATTTATCCGCACCACCAAGAGTATAACCGCCCAAAACCTGAGCAATTTTCATAACTTGCTCTTGATACACCATAATCCCGTATGTTTCATCGAGAATCGGGGCTAAATCGGGGTGTAAATACGTGATTTCTTCTTCACCGTGTTTGCGTTTGATATAGGTAGGAATATTATCCATAGGTCCCGGACGGTATAGAGAAACGATAGCGATTAAATCCTCAAAACGGTCAGGTTTGATTTGCTTGTGAACGTCTTTCATCCCAGGAGATTCAAACTGGAACACTGCTGTTGTATCTCCTCGTTGCAACATTTCATACGTTTCTTTATCATCTAGGGGAACTTTATCCATCTCGAGGTCAATCCCCTGCTCTTTTTTCACCCAGTCGACAGCACGTTGAATTACCGTCAGTGTTTTTAACCCCAAAAAGTCGAATTTAATTAAGCCGGTTTCTTCAACAAACTTCATATCATACTGCGTTACCGGCATATCTGCTCGAGGATCTTTATAAAGCGGTACAAGCTGGTCTAATGGGCGATCTCCGATAACCACACCTGCCGCATGGACACCGGAGTGACGATACAACCCTTCAAGCTTCATCGCAATATCAAACAATTTGTTTATTTGCGGATCATTTTGACGCATTTCTTCCAGCTCAGGAACTTGGTCTAAAGACTCTTGCAATGTCGGATTCTTTCCCTGAACACCGGGGGGAATCATTTTAGAAATACGATCTGCCTGAGCATACGGCATTTGCAAAACACGCGCCACATCACGGATAACCGCCTTGGATTGCAGCTTACCGTAGGTGATAATTTGCGCCACATGATCAAAACCATATTTATTTTGCACATATTCAATTGTCTTAGCACGATTTTCCTGACAGAAGTCCACGTCGAAGTCGGGCATGTTAACACGTTCCGGATTCAAAAAGCGCTCAAACAGCAAATCAAGTTTAATCGGGTCAAGCTCTGTTACATATAAGGACCAAGCCACGATTGAACCTGCACCGGAACCACGCCCCGGCCCCACCGGCACACCATTGTTTTTTGACCAGCGGATAAAGTCTGACACGATAAGAAAATAGCCGGGGAATCCCATTTTCTTGATAACACTCAGCTCATAATCCAGACGTTCATAATATTTTGCGTCAATTTCTTTTTTTTGCTCTTCAGTCATGCCTTCAAAATAGACATGGTCGCGCATGCGTTCCGCCAACCCCTTACGTGCTTGCTCATCAATATATTCGTCCTGTGTTTTACCCCCCGGACACTCAAAAATAGGCAGCAATGGATCGACTTTTGTTGATAAATAATTACAGCGCTTGGCAATATTAACCGTGTTTATAACCGCTTCGGGCAAATCCTTAAACAATTCGACCATTTCATCACTGCTGCGCAGACGATTGTTAGGAGAAAACTTTTTACGGTTATCATTGGCAACATATTCTCCGGCAGCAATACAAACTAAAGCATCGTGAGCTTCATACATATCTGCATCAAAGAAAAAAGCTTCATTGGTTGCCACCAGCGGAATATTGTATTTATAAGCTAAATCAATAAATACCTCCTCAGTTTGGCGCTCTACATCCAAACCAATACGAGATATTTCCATATAGAGGCGATTGCCAAAAATTTGATGTAATTGCTTTAATGTTTCCTCTGCTTCGGCAGCTCTATTTTCCAGCAGCAAACGCCCGATAGGCCCTTCGACTCCACCGGTCAAGATAATCAATCCCTCAGGATATTTCTGCAAATCAGAAATTTTGAGCTGTGGCTTTTCATTTGATTGAGGATTATCAAGGTAAGATAACTTCATTAAATGCATAATATTGTCATAGCCGACTGCATTTTGAACCAACAAAACAATCTTATCCGGTTCAACAATTCGCCCCTTAGCTTTTAAGACATCATCAGCATCAGGATTACGAAGGTAGAACTGACAACCGAGAATCGGCTTAACACCTTCATCTGAGGCATATTTAGAGAAAGCCTTCCCCCCAAACATATTAGCGGTATCAGTTAAAGCAATAGCCGGCACACCTGTATCATGCAAGCGATGCATCAATGCAGGGACTTTCATCGCCCCTTCGGATAAAGAATAAGCTGTATGAACCCGTAAGTGAATAAATTTAGGGTCTGCTTTTGGTTCCTTAACAATTTCCTCAGGATTTGTTTCTGTTTCGCTCATATATCTTCCTTTTGAGCATCATCATAAACAGTTTCCCTCTCTGACTCAATCAAAAAATAAAAACTGTCCGATAAAAAAGGCTCCTTACGGAGCCTTTAACTATTCTTCATTCTCAGCCAAAATTCCCTTTATCAGGATAAACTCCGGCACGCGCCCACCAAAAGCCTTATTTTTCTTAGCTAAATCAACAGCCTCTTTATCAACTACCGTCATATAAGTTTGACTAACGGCAGATTTGTTCTGAGGTTTTACAGCCACCGCCCGAGCATTCAACTCAGCCTCTTGCTCTTTAGCCTTATCAACCTTAATTTCTTCCGGTGCTTTCAGAATCTTTTCCAAAACCTCTTGGGTTTCTTTTGAACGGCGATTTGTATATACAATATTTTGTTTTTCAGCCGGCAACATTGATAAAACCTTTTCAAGATTTTCAAGCTGCTTATTTTTCTTTATCAGGTTAATATCATCAACAACTAAAATATTTGTTTTAGATAAATCTATTTTCCCATGTTCTGCAATCTCAAGCAACAGATCGGGCGAACCGATAATGACATTTGCCTCATTGTCAATATCTTCCTCGCCGTCTTTAATGGCCGCGCCATTAATTTCATGATATTTATTAAAAATAGCCAAACGATCGGATGTCATGACAGATTGTTCCGAATTAGGCGTGATAATCAAAATATTTTGCGCGCCCTTTGTACTGATAATATCCACAAGAGGAAAAACATATGACATGGTTTTACCACACCCTTGGGGCGCGATCGTAAACACATCTTTTCCCTCAAGAATCGAGGGAATAACATCTGCCTGAACGGTTGTCGGCTCAACGATGCCGAATTCTTCAATAGCGCGAATGGTATGGCTGCTCAAGCCCAGTTCTAAAAAATTCATGGTATTTCTTCTGTTTTATATGGTTAATTTAATTTTTTTAGATATTATTTATTTTATTATGGTTAGTCAACCCCCATCCCTAAGGTAAACACAATGTTGATAGATCGTCACAATTCTCTTTTACTAATTATTGATGTTCAAGAACGTTTGGCTCCGGCAATGGACAGTCCCAGAGAAGTTATTACTAACTGCACAAAGCTTGTGGGGATTGCAAAAGCGATAAATATCCCTTTTTTGATCAGCGAACAATACCCTAAAGGGCTCGGACATACAATTGCCGATGTCCGCAACGAAGCCGGACCGGACGCCGTCTATTTAGAAAAGACAGAATTTTCATGTGTGCAAAATGAAAATCTTTTTACGAAGTTAAAATCTTCCGGGAAAAAACAAATTATTATTGCAGGCGTTGAAGCTCATGTTTGTGTTTTGCAAACGGCAATTAACTTGAAAGATGCCGGATTTGATGTTTTTGTTGTTTCAGATGCCAGCTCTTCCCGTAATCCGTTACAGGCTGTTATCGCCTATCAGAGAATGTTGCGACACGGTATCGACATTGTTTCTTCCGAAATGGTTTTCTTTGAATGGCTGCAAAAAGCAGGGACTGAAGAATATAAAACCCTTTCAAAAAAATATATTATTTAAAAAAGTCGGGATTATTTCACCCGACCATAAGAATCTTCATAACGGATAATATCGTTTTCATCAAGGTTTGCTCCGCATTGAACCTCTATAAATATCATATCTTTATCCGTGTTATTTTGAATCCTATGCTTTACAGTTACAGGAATATAGACATTTTCACCGGCTTTTTTTACAATCTTATCTTCACCCAAAGTGACGATTGCTTCTCCTTCAACAATAATCCAGTGTTCCGAACGAAAATTGTGCGACTGCAGAGATAAGATATTCCCCGGTGTCACGCAGATTTTCTTGACACAATATCCGTTTCCGGCTTCAAGAACTTCCCATGTTCCCCAAGGGCGACTATCTTTATCACCTTTTTTATATAAATTTGCCATTTTTGTTCCTTTTTTTAATTAAGTTTTTACCTGATATGGTTAAATATAAAATCTATGAATGAAAGCGCAAGATTTAAAACACATGGTGGATAAAAACATGAAATCATCTGCGGTCAGCCAAGCTATGGACATCCTTCGCCAGCT
This sequence comes from uncultured Azospirillaceae bacterium, assembly GCA_964383725.1. Lineage (GTDB taxonomy): Bacteria > Pseudomonadota > Alphaproteobacteria > RF32 > CAG-239 > CAZU01. The sequence goes on from CAYLIN010000002.1 coordinate 18,970, forward strand.
CAGACAGATTATGGCGAAGAAAAATGATGTCCCTTTCAAGCTTGAACAAATTATAGCCATGATTGTTCAACAAACAAAGGCTGATGCCGGTGTCTGTTTTTTATTAGTCGATGACACATATCTGGAACTTTTTGCCTCATCCGGTTATCATGAAGATATCAACCACAAAGTTTCTCTTCGAATGGGAGAAGGCTTGGTCGGTACCGTTGCCCAAAGCAAGTGTTCGCTTGCCGTTTCTGAAGCGCGAAAGCACCCTGCTTTCTCTCTTCAAGCACAAACAGGTGAAGAAGCTTACACCTCATTTATCGGTGTTCCGCTCATTCGTTGGAACAAAGCCATTGGCGTTATCGGGTTTCAAAATAAGAACACTCGTGACTATTCTTCGTTAGATAAAGAAATTTTAGAAACTGTCGCTATGGTCTTAAGTGAGATTGTTTCCTCGGATGAAATGGCTGCCTATAAAGAAAAAATTGACAAAGAACGCGGCTTATCTAAACGTGAAAAATATAAAGGCCTCAGCCTCAGTAAAGGTTATGGTATGGGCTGCGCCATTGTTCATCGTCGCAGACAAGCCGTTACAAAGCTTTTTGCCGACAACAAAACAAAAGAACTAAAAAAATTGCAAAAAGCCCACCAACAAATGAATGCCGATTTGGATGAAAAATTTACCTCAACCAAAATCGGCATCGGAGAACATGTTGACATTCTTGATGCCTATCGTATGTTTGCCAAAGACAAAGGATGGTATCAGAAAATTGCAGATAACGTTGCCAGCGGGTTAACCGCAGAAGCCGCTGCCGAACGAGCCTATGAAGATATGTGGAACAGGTTATCCGGTACAAATGATGCCTATTTGAAGGAACGTTTACATGATCTGCGAGATATTACCGATCGTCTTCTCGGCTATTTAAGCGGAGATAATAAACTTCCTTCCTCTGTTGACAGTAATGACCTGATTGTTGTTGCGACAACAATGGGACCGGCTGATTTAATGGATTATGATTATAAAAAAATCCGTGGTTTGATCATTGAAGACGGTACCCCCACCATGCACGTGGCCATTGTGGCAAAAGCTCTGGGAATTCCCGTGGTGGCTAAGATCAAAGGTATTTTTAACGAAATCAAAACCGGCGAATTGGTCGCTATTGATGGTAATGAGGGCTATATCTATATCAAACCATCGCCACAAATTCAGGATAAAATCCGAACCAAAATTATAGAAAAAGAAAAGCTGCAGGCTAAGCTTGCTGAACTAAAAAAACTACCATCAAAAACCAAAGATGGTACAAAAATCAACCTTCACATTAATGTTGGATTGACTTTTGACTTAGATTATATTGAAACAACAAACTGTGAAGGAATCGGTCTGTACCGAACAGAAATCCCCTTTATGTCATCTGAGCAAATGCCCGATGTTGAGCAACAAATGAGATATTATAAAGAATTGTTGGATAGATCCGGCAAAAAAAAGGTTATCTTCAGAAGCCTTGACGTTGGTTCAGACAAGCTTCTTCCCTATTGGAGTAATTCCGGAGAAGAAAACCCGGCTATCGGCTGGCGTTCTATTCGCATTACTTTAGATCGACGAGCTATTTTGCGTAAGCAAATGCGGGCTTTTTTGCGAGCGGCTATTGATAAAGAACTATATGTCATGTTTCCGATGATTGCTAATTATGCGGAATTTATTGAAGCTAAAGAAACGCTTATGCTCGAACTTGAAAAAGAAAAGCGTCGCGGCAATCCCATTCCTAAAAAAGTTCATGTCGGACTAATGATTGAAGTTCCCTCCATTTTGTTCCAGCTTGATGATGTTTTAAAACAAGCCGACTTTATTTCCGTCGGAACCAATGACTTGGCCCAGTTTATATTTGCCAGTGACAGAGGTAATCCGCGACTAAGTAATCGTTATGATGTTTTGTCAGCTCCGTTTCTTAAAGTTATGCAAGAAATTGTTACCAAAGCTAATCAGGCCGGTGTATACTGTTCTGTTTGCGGAGAAATGGCCGGAAATCCGATTGAAGCGTTAGCACTCATCGGGCTAGGATATCGCAATTTGTCGATGTCAGGCTCGGCTTTTGGGAAAATAAAGAGCATGATTCGTTCTTTGAATATTGTTGATATTGAAGATTATATCAAAATCCTCTTAAAATCGAACCAGAAAACTCTGCGTCCACAATTAATATCCTATGCCAACGACCATGGTATTGAAATTTATTAAAGAGTGTGCCATAATTAGGAAAATTTTTGATAATGTAAAGGAATTCGACAGTGAAAAAAGAAAAAAACAGCCCAGAGGCAAAAACATCAGCAACTCGTTCTGAACAGGAAACGGTTCTTGATAACGGTGTTTCTAAAGTAGGAAATCTCCTTAAAGAAATGCGCCAACGCAAAAGTTTAAAAATTGCCGATATTGCTAAAAAACTGTGCATTCGTCGTTGCTATTTGGAAGCTATTGAAGAAAGCAATTATAAAGAAATTCCGCAATTTCCTTATGGTGTCGGCTTCATCAGATCATATGCTGATTTTTTGGGCCTGAACAGCAGTGATATTATTGAACTTTATAAAGAAGAAACTAAAACCAAACAAGATAAAGATATTTATGTTTTGGAACCGCAGACGGAAGCAACTGTTCCAAATAGAAAATATCTTATTATCAGTTTGATTGCCATTGCGGCTCTCTATACGGGTTGGCATATCTATAACAAGAAAAATACAGATGTTATTGAAGATGATATTGTTGTTAATGAAAATGTTACAATAGAAGATTCTTCCAGTGACTTGCCCTTGGTTGTTGAGGATTATTCTTCAGCCTTAACAGAAGAGGAAACAGCTCCGACAAATGAACAAAATGCAAAATCCACTTCAGAAGATGCTCCTCAAATTACAATGACGGAAGCTTCGTTTGACGAATCCGCATTAACACCTCCACAGGCTTCTTCTGTTGAAAAAGTTTCTGTAAATAACAATGTGGTTATTAAAGTTAAAGAAGAAACTTGGATTGAAGTAAAAGATGATACCAAACTCTACCTTAGCAAAGTTTTAATGCCGGGAGATTCTTATACAGTTCCTGAAGGAAAAGGTATGATTTTATCCAGTGGCAAAGTTGATGGCGTTGAGGTTTATATTAAAGGGACATTGACTCCTGTCTTTACAAATTACAAAAAGATGAATGTTTCGCTTGATAAATTTTTAGAATCGGCAGCGGAATAGCTTTGTCTTGACTTTTATTACAGAAAATAGTAGGTTTCGACCTACTATTTTTTTATTTTCAGCTCGACTTTAAGGAACATCGAATGAATTTTGCAGAAAAATTAGATAACGTTGTTAACAGATATAGTGAAATAGAAGCTCTGATTTCGGCGCCGGATCTCAGCTCAGATGAACTGGTTAAAATGAACAAAGAATTATCCGCTTTGGCTCCTGTTGTGGAAGCTATTAATAACTGGCGTCAATTGGAAAAAAACATGGATGATGCCCAAACCATGATGGAAGATAATTCTCTTGATAAAGAAATGCGGGAGTTGGCTGAAGCCGAGTATTATGAATTGAAAGAAAAGCTTCCTTCTGTCGAACATGATATAAAAATTTTACTTCTGCCCAAAGAAGATGATGATGAAAAAAATGCTATCCTTGAAGTCAGAGCCGGCACCGGCGGTGATGAAGCCGCTCTTTTTGCTGCTGTGTTATTTGAAATGTATCAACGTTACTCAACTTTGCAAGGATGGCGCTTTGAAGTTAACGATTTGACGGAAAATGAATTGGGCGGATATAAAGAAGCAACCGCTAAAATTACGGGAAAAGATGTTTTTGCAAAACTAAAATTCGAATCCGGCGCCCATCGTGTTCAACGTGTTCCGGTTACAGAATCGCAAGGTCGTGTTCATACATCTGCGGCAACAGTTGCTGTTTTACCAGAGATTGAAGAGGTTGATATGTATATCAATCCAGCAGACTTGAAAATCGATGTCTATCGGGCTTCAGGCGCAGGCGGACAACACGTTAACAGAACAGAATCGGCTGTCCGTATTACACACATCCCAACCGGCGTAGTTGTTCAATGCCAAGATGATCGTTCTCAATTTAAAAATAAAGAAAAAGCGATGAATCATTTGCGTGCGAAATTATATGATATGCAGAAGACTTCTATTGATTCAGCTTATTCTGAACGCCGAAAGCTGCAAGTTGGAAGCGGTGATCGCTCGGAAAGAATACGAACATATAACTATCCTCAAGGACGTGTTACAGACCATCGAATCAACCTAACACTTTATAAACTCAATGAAGTTGTCTGTGGAGATGCTCTCGGTGAAATTATCGATGCATTAGTACTGGAAGACCAAGCTCAGAAATTGGCCGAATTGTCATAACCCCTCTCTTAACAAAAAGGAGTTGAACATGAAAAACATTCTTAAACTTTTTATGACACTTTTATTTATTGCCGGCTGTTCTCAATCGGAAACACAAAGTTTTAAAGGCAAAAAATATCAACTTTTACAAGCCCAGAACGATGTTGTTGTTACGTTGGCCTTTGATGCGGAAAAACCATCCTTTTATGGCAAAATCGTAAACAATTATTTTGGAAGTTACAGCTTAAAAGGCTCTTCACTCTCGTTGAACTTGGCCGGCTCGACTATGATGATGGGGCCGACGGAAGAAATGGAGGCTGAACAGAATTTCTTGCAGATATTACCCCGTATTAAAGCCTATAAATTTTCCGGAACAACTTTAGTATTGATTACGGATAACGGACAGGAGCTCGGATTTAAGGAAATCGGTTTATCTGATTTTGACAACGCCGAATAAAGATGCAGGCTTATTCAACTCAGTAGCAATACTCTTGTAAAAGTATTGCTATTTTTTTTGACTATAAATGGTCATATCTTTAATAATGACGCCGGCCGGATGATCGGGCAAACCACTTAAAAGAATGCTAAATATCGCCTTACGCCCTGTTCCCTCAGGAAAATCTTGTTGCCAAACCACATTACTGTTTAAAAACAAGGCAACATGTTTTTGTTTTTTCTCAAATTTGACATCATAAAAAACATTTGGTTCAAGCACTGTTCCATCATGTTTGGCGATAGAATGTCCATTATGATAAACACGGAGAAGATATCCTTCCGGCCGCTGACGTATTTCAAAGCTATATGTGTCACCATTAGCCGTGTTAATATTAATCATCTTAACGTTGGCTGTTTCAGTCGTACTTAGCAATTTAAAGCTAACGGAAAAGTCATTAAAAAACTTTTTCGGAAATGTTAAAGAAACTCCTTGAGAACCTATAGATTCCTGCACATAAAACTCATCGTTGCGAATTTCATAAACAGCATCATTTTTATTATTCAGCCATTGTTGTAACTGTTCCACCGTTACTTTTTGCTCAATAAAATCACTTGTTTTATCTTCATCGGCTGAATTAGCATTCAACACTAATGCCAAAACGACACCAACAAGTGTGATAACCGTTCCTAAAATCCAATAACGTTTCATGCTTAATCCTTATCTTCCAAAAACAGCGTCTTTTAAACGTTTGAGGGTTGCCTGCGCTACCGGACGTGCTTTTGCTGCTCCGGCTGCCAACAATTGTTCTACCTCATCAAAGTGAGCCATGTAATAATTATATTTATCCTTCACATCTCTCATTTCATCAGACACGGCAGACAAAAGCATATTTTTTATATGACCATAGCCCAATTTTCCCTGACGCAGGCCATCTCCCATTTCTTGCAATTGTTCCGGTGTAGCTATTGCTTTAAAAATTTGATAAACAATAATCTCTTCAGGATCTTTAGGTTCTTCCAGGGGACGAGAATCGGTCTTAATTGCAAAAATTGATTTTTTGACAGTTGCATCATCAGCAAAGCACGGAATGACATTACCATACGACTTGCTCATCTTACGCCCATCAATCCCCGGGACAACAGCTATTTTATCATCAAAACGATATGTCGGCAACTTTAAGAGTTCCTTACCGTAATGGGCATTTATAGCTCCGGCAATATCACGTGCGATTTCAACATGTTGTACCTGATCTTTTCCAACAGGAACAATGTCTGCATCATAAGCTAAAATATCTGCAGCCATTAAAGTCGGATAAGTGTAAAGCCCCATGTTAATACCATCATCATCAGGTTTACCAGCCTCACGATTTTTATCAACACACGCTTTGTAAGCATGGGCTTTATTCATGAATCCTTTTGGTGTGTAGGCATATAAAATTGTTGTAATCTCAGGGATTTCCGGAATATCGGACTGGCGATAAAAATACGATTTGTCAGGATTCAAGCCACCAGCCAGATAAATACAAGCAATTTCCTTCATCTTTTGATTCAAGACCGACGCATCTTTTTCAGCATTTATAGCGTGATAATCAGCGATAAACATGTAATGTTTTCCCCCTTGAGAAACGGCATCGTTTCCAAGCTGAATAGCCGGCTTAATCGCGCCAAGATAGTTTCCCAAATGTGGTGTCCCTGTTGGTTTCACACCTGTCAGAATCGTTTTTCCTGCAAACATTTCACATTTACCCTTAATTTTCTATTGAATTTATTTGTAAAATGGATACTCTATTTCGGAGTGTAAATCAATTACTTTTTAGGACAAATACAGATGTTGGATATAAAATACATTATCGATAATCAAGACTACGCAAAAGAATGTTTGGCAAAAAAAGGCTTTGCCGCTGAGAATGTTGATAAGCTTATATCCTCATATCTGGAAATGAATAAACTTAAGACATCTTCTCAAGCTTTGGCCGAAGAAAAGAATCGTCTCAGCAATTCTATCAAATCGGCATCTGCAGAAGATCGCCCCGCCATCATAGCTAAAAGTAAAGAGATTGGTGAAGAGCTCAAAAAAGAACAAGAAAGCTTGGCAGAACTGGAAGCTGTATTTGACGACATGATGTTGAGAATGCCTAACTTCCCCAGCCCTGACTGTCCGGTGGCTGAAGATGAAAGCGGCAATGTGGTTTTGCGCAAAGTCGGCGAACCTCGAACATTTGACTTCACCCCGAAAGATCACATTGAATTGATGGAACTGAATGACTGGGCGGAAATGGAACGCATTGCCAAGGTTTGCGGCTCTCGTACTTATGCCATTAAAAACGATTTAGCTCAATTGGAGTTGGCTATTCATATGATGGTTTTGGACAAATTGCGCAGCCACGGCTTTACCGTTATTACCGTTCCTGCTTTGTCTAAGGAAAAACCTCTTTACGGTCAAGGCTACCTGCCTTTTTCTCGTGATGAAATTTATTACATGCCGGCTGATGATTTGTACTTATCAGGAACAGCCGAATTGATTTTGAATTCATTGCGCGCTGATGAAATTTTGAACGAAAAAGAACTGCCGATTTTGTATGCCGGATTTTCTCCGTGTTTCCGTCGTGAAGCCGGTGCTGCCGGTAAAGATACTCGCGGCTTGGTTCGTGTTCACCAGTTTATGAAAACAGAACAATTTGTTATTTGTAAAAATGACACTGAAGAAAGTGATAAATGGCATAAAAAATTGTTGGCTATTTCAGAAGAAGTTTTGCAAGATTTGGAATTGCCTTATCAAGTTTTGGATATTTGCACCGGCGATATGGGAGCCCCAAAATTCCGCCAATATGACTTGGAAGCTTGGGTTCCGTCTCAAAATTGCTATCGTGAAACACACTCTTGCTCAAACATTACTGATTGGCAAGCACGTCGTACCAATCTGCGCTATCGTGACAATGCTGATGGTAAAGTAAAATATGTTCATACATTAAACAACACCGGTATTGCGACACCTCGTGCATTGGTTCCGTTTATTGAAAATCATCAAAATGCTGACGGAACAGTAAATATTCCGGTCAAGTTGCGTCCTTACCTCGGTGGTAAAACAAAAATCGGCAAAGCTGCATAATTCATAAAAAAGCGCTGATATCAGCGCTTTTTTATTTTGCTTTTATCATTTCCATAATCAACTTTCTTAAAGTTATTGTTGTTTTTGATTGAGGAATATTTAAAAAACTCCATAACAGTATTTGAGCCTCTTTATTTCTCATCAATTCAATTTCAGAAGAAGTCGGCATAACATCAAAGAAACAATCAATATTTATTTTCAAAATTTTTGATATTTGCCAGAGGATATTTTGAGGTATTTCTGTTATTCCTTGCTCATATTTATGGTACAATCGCAAGGAAATATTCATTTCTTTTGCCATAGAGCTCGCGGATAAAGCATACATTTTTCTGTATTTGCGAATATTAGCCCCAATATATACATTACAGATATCAAGTTTTTGATAAAGTGAAGCTTTGATATTCATTATCCGGTAGTCCTACATTTAATTGCAGCCCTTAATAAAGATCAAGGTGATGGCCGGGCTTTGTGAAGGAAGTTATTACCAGCAATAACCGCCTGTCTTAAAAGACAGACTTGCACCGGCCATCGTCATAAATGTAGTCGACGTTTGCCGCTTTTCTACAAAACGGTGTTGATAACACTTTTAGGCGGTATCAACACCGCCGCTGATAAAATCAAGGAACCTTCACATTCCCGAGCCACTTTCGGCTCTTTTTGTACTTTACATTAATTATTGCGAGATGACAAGTACATCTTGCGGCTTTTTTGCAAATTATATCTTCTTTATCCAATTTTAGCAAAAAATTAAACCCCTTATGTTAAATAAGGACATTATATTTGCTGCTTGGAGACAGGTTGATGAACCGAAGATTTGACATTAACTATAAACAACTATTTTATTATTTGATAATTGCGGCCCTGATTATCGCTCTTATTACCATCAATTATATGTATTTTAACAATCACATTTCTTCTAATAGTGAAACAATCAATACGTATTCCTCGCTCAATGAAGAAAATGAAAATACAAGAGAAGCTGCCGTAGCAGGATTATTTTATCCTGCAGACAGCAGCCACCTGTCCGGTGCCGTTAGTTCTTATTTATCTTCCGTTTCACAGCTTCCACCAGAACAACGCCCTTATATCATGATTGTTCCGCATGCCGGATACAGATATTCTGCGCAGGTTGCTGCAGTAGCTTATCAAAAACTTATTCCTTTTGCGAAAGACATAAAAAAAGTTATCTTACTTGGGCCTTCTCATTATGTTCGCTTTAAAGGAGCTGCTTTATCTGACAGTTCAGCATTCAAAACACCTCTCGGTTCGGTAAAAATTAACAAACGAATAAACGAAAAACTTTTGCAAAATTCTCTATTTCAATACAAAAAAAACGCCCATGCCAAAGAACATTCTTTAGAAGTACAATTGCCTTTTTTACAAAAAGTTTTAAATAAATTTACAATTGTTCCCATTGCCTATGGTGATATTTCTTCAGAAGAATTGGCTGATGCTTTACGTCCGTTAATTAACAAAAAAAATACACTTCTGGTGATTTCTTCTGATTTATCTCATTATTTAGACTATGACACAGCACAAACTGTTGATACACTGACAGCAGAGCAAATTAAAAACAATCAAACTATTAATCCGCATCAGGCTTGCGGCGCAACCGGTATTAATACCGCATTATTGCTCGCCAAAACATTTAACTATCAACCACGTCTTTTGGATATGGCAAATTCGGGAGATGCAAACGGCGAACGTGACAGTGTCGTCGGATATGCCTCATGGATTTTCGATAAAAAAGAAAAACCGCAAAAAAAACTTTCACCTCTTGAACAAGAAAGTGAGAGTTTGGCTGATTTTGCAAGGAATCACGGGAGAGAACTCCTTAATATTGCTGAAACAGGATTACGAATGGCGGTTTTGGAAAATAAAAAGTTTATTCCGTCAGGCAATGATTACCCCAATGTCCTTTTCAATAAAGGAGCATCTTTTGTCACCCTCCGCATTAATAAAAAATTGCGTGGTTGCATCGGAAGTTTGACACCGCAGCAAGCTATCTCTCTTGATGTGGCTCATAATGTTTTTTCAGCAGCTTTGGAAGATAATCGTTTTTCTCCTCTAACAAAAAAGGAACTCCCTCTTGTGGAGATTTCTATTTCCTTGTTAACCGGTTATGAACCGATTAAATACAACGATGAGGCAGATTTGCTAAAACAGCTCAAAGCCGGAACAGACGGCGTGGTTATTCGTGACGGAAACCGACAGGGGTTATTTCTTCCTTCTGTTTGGGAAGATATTCCTGATAAACAAGATTTTTTGAAAAATTTGAAACTTAAAGCAGGCTTAACCCCGACATATTGGTCAAATAATATTAAAGCCTATCGCTTTAGAGTGGTCGAGATAAAAAAAGGAGATAAGAAAAATGAAAATTAACGGTTATGATATTGCTTTATCTGAAGATGATTTAACACATAAAATTGAAAACGAAACGATTGAAATAAATCTTATTGATTCTGACTTTTCCGGATATAAAGAATTAAGTGAAGGCAACAAAAAAGCTTTTCATCATTTGATAAATGCAGCAAAAATGTTTAACGATATTTTTTTAGAACAAGATCATCAGATGAATCTGGCGCAGAAAGAAGCTTTGGAAGAAAAAGCCTCCACATCTTCTCATGCTGCTAAAGCTCTTGAATTTTTTAATCTTTATAATGGTATTGAAGGCTTGAACGGTATTGATAAAAAACCTATTGAACTTTTTACTGGGTTGACGGGAGTTCCGGGACGCAATTTTTATCCGGAAGATTTAAGTGTAGAAGAATTACAGAATATTCTTATTGACATGCTGAATGCAGGAGAAATTGATGAAGTCAAAAAAATCCTGAGTGTTCGTACAATGGTTCGCCATCACGGAAACAAGCTTAAAGCTATCGATTACACAGAATATTTCGCCAAAGAATTTTCAGAAATAGCCAATCAAATTGAACTGGCAGCTCATTATACCGATGATGAAGCTCTCAAAGATTATTTGGGGTGGCAAGCACAAGCCCTTTTGCAAAACAATGATGATATGGACATGTTGGCCGATAAGCATTGGGCTGTTTTGCAAGACTGCCCTATTGAATTTACCATCGGGCGGGAAAATTATGCCGATGAACTAACAGGAACCGTCTTTAACAACCCTACCCTCAGCGTCCTTCTTGACCAACATAAAATTGAAGTCAACGCCAAAGATGCACTTGGTGTTCGAGTGGGTATCGTTAACAAAGAAGGAACAGATTTAATTTTGCGCTTCAAAGACAATCTGCCCAAGCTTGCCGAACTGATGCCGCTCAAAGACCAATACACCCAAAGTTTCAAATCAGGTGAAGAAGTTAAGCA
>CAYLIN010000003.1:0-27756 GCA_964383725.1 uncultured Azospirillaceae bacterium
AACCCTCGGGCGACAAATACTTTGATTGTTTATGATTGTTACAATCAGGCTTCGTGTAATTTTCATCTGGCGGATCGTGTGATTACGGTTTCAAAGAATTATTTGGAAGAAGTTTCTAAGGAGTTGGGTTTTGGTTTTGATTTCCGTGATATTTTGAAAATTCGTAAAGATCACCGTAATTTCTTCGGAATTGTTAACGGATATGATAAAAAGTTGATTTCTCCGAATAAAGAAAAGATTGAAAAAATTAATTCATATTTTGGAGAGTTTAATTTTCAAGTTTTTGATGAGAATAATCTGGATGCCAAAAATGAGAATAAAAAAGAATTTATTCGCTTGATTTCTAAAATTGCGACAGATGAGACGTATAAACAAAAAGTTATTCCTCTGGTCGATATTTATAAGTTTGAAGATATTTCAGATGCGTTGAAAGAAGCGGATAAAATTCCCGTTATTTGTACCACCAGTCGTTTAGTTGAGCAGAAGGGGTATGATATTGCGGCTCAAGCTATTTTAAATTTGGCTCATAAATTTACGCATTTACGTGGACGTAGTCCAATCTTTATCTTGGGTGGTGCGGGTGATATTAACTATTTTGAAATGTTAACAAAGCTGAAAGATAAAGTTGCGGAAGTTGATCGGAAAATTGCTAAGCGGATATTCGTTTTCCATGGGTATCGTGATGAGTTTGCTTATGCTGTTCAGCTTGCTTCTGATTTTTATATGATGTCTTGTCGTTTTGAACCATGCGGATTGACTCAGATGGAGGCTATGGCTAAAGGGGCTTTGCCGATTGCAATGTCTACCGGTGGTTTGGTTGATACAATTGATGATGGCATTGATGGGTTTAGAACAGAAGTGTTTTTCACTCAAAAACGTCGTGTTTATGGAAATAATCTGACGGCGAAGCGCTTAAAAAATAATGAAAATGCTTATACCGAAACACTCGAGAAGGCATTGAAATGTTTTTATTTGAAGCCGGAGGAAATTAATGCGATGAAACGGCACGCCATGGCTAAAGATTTTAGCTGGAATGTGGATGACGGTTCGGTTTATAAATATCACAATTTATTGGTAAGCGGCCACCTTTAAAACGAGATTTATTTGTAAAATAGGGTTGCCGAATCGGTGTTAATGACGTAAGCTTCTAACAGGTTTTAATTGTTGTAGAAGAAAAGAAATGCGCCATTCAAATCGTCAGAATAATGAAATTCGTAAGATAGAATTTATTCCTCATTTTAATCCTTATGCGGAAGGATCGTGTCTTGTTAAATATGGCAATACACATGTTGTTTGTACCGCGTCGGTTGATGAAAAACTTCCGGCATGGTTGAAAGGACAAAACAAAGGATGGATTACTGCAGAATATGCGATGTTGCCGCGTTCAACTCAAGTCAGAGTGCCGAGAGAATCTAAAAAGCCATCGGGTAGAACACAGGAAATTCAACGTCTTATAGGACGGTCATTGCGTTCTGTTGTTGATTTAGAAGCAATGAAGGATTTTTCAATTTGTGTTGATTGTGATGTTTTGCAGGCAGATGGTGGAACTCGAGTTGCTTCTATCAGCGGAAGTTTTATCGCTTTATATATCGCATTGCAAAAATTGGTTGATGAAAAACGATTGAAAATAAATCCTATTAAGGAGTTTGTGGCTGCTGTTTCTTGTGATATTTATAACGGAGAAGCTGTTATAGATGTGGATTATGAAGAAGATTCAAATTCACAAGTAGATATGAATTTTGTTATGACAGAAAGTGGTAAGATTGTAGAGATTCAAGGAACGGCTGAGGGAGAGCCTTTTGAAGAATCTCAATTTAATGAGTTGCTTGCTCTCGGAAAACAAGGGATTGCTCAAATTATTGAATTGCAAAAGAGAGCTTTGGGAGTAAAAAATGAAAATTAATAAGCTGGTTGTCGCATCTCATAATATTGGAAAAATTAAGGAAATCAGCCAGTTGTTGGCTCCGTATCATATTGAAGTTGTTTCGGCTCGGGATTTGGATTTGCCTGACGTTGAGGAAACAGGCTGCACTTTTCAGGAAAATGCGGCTCTAAAAGCAGAACAGTTGAGCGCCTTAAGCGGATTGCCCTGTTTAGCGGATGATTCCGGTTTGTGTGTCGATGCTTTAGATGGGCGCCCGGGGGTTTACTCTGCCAGATATGCTGAAAAAACTTTACCAAACGGAGAGGTGGTTCGGGATTTTAATCAGGCAATGCAACGTCTTGTTGATGAATTGAAGAATACAGGGAATCCGGATTGGTCTGCTCATTTTTCGTGTGTTTTGGCATTTAAAGTTCCTAATGACGTTTGTCGCTTTTTTGAAGGTTGGGTTGATGGAAAAATTGTTGCCGAACGTAGTGGAAGTGGTGGTTTTGGTTTTGATCCGATTTTTCTGCCGGAGGGCTTTAATAAAACTTTTGCAAACTTTACAGCAGAGGAAAAATCTGCTGTTTCTCATAGAGGAAGAGCTTTTGCTTTGTTTATAGAAGAGGTTTTTGACGCTGACTAGACATCTTTATAATGTTCCGGCATCCTGTTGTTTTGTTGATGTGTTGTCGCAATTATTGGAAAAGGATTATGCCGGGCGATTGAATGATTTGCCGGAAGTTTTAATTTTGCTTCCTAATAGGCGTGCTTGTAAAAGTTTGGCTGATGCTTTTGTTCGGAATCGTGGGGTGTCGCCAACATTATTGCCTCGTATGATGCCGATTGGTGATGTTGATGAAGATGACTTGGTTTTGAGTTTTCTTGATATCGGGAATTCTTTGTTGGAGATTGCTCCTGCTGTTGAGCGGACGGAGCGTTTGATGTTATTTACAAAAATTATTATGGCTCGACCGACAGATTATGGGGTTGAACGTATTGGTGCGGCGCAAGCTTGTTCTTTGGCTCAAGATTTGGCAGGATTGATTGATACAGTTAATAATGAGGAACTTGATTTTGCTAATTTGAAAAATTTGGTGCCGGAAGAATATGCTTCTCATTGGCAACAGACTTTACAGTTTTTAGAAATAATAACCACGTATTGGCCGCAGATTCTTCAGGAAAGAGGCGTTTGTGATGCTGGTGAACGTCGTAAATTTTTGCTTCAAAAACAATGTGATATTTGGAAAACGAATCCACCAAACGGTCGAGTGATTATTGCCGGAACAACAGCAACCTTTCCAACGATGAAGCGATTGGTTGATGTGGTTAGTCAAATGCCTCAAGGGGAGGTATTTTTAGCCGGTTTAGATAAGAATTTAGATGAAGATTCTTGGATTGAAATTGATGATTCCCATCCGCAATTTGAATTAAAGGAATTGTTGGATTATTTAGGCGTTAAGCGAAATGAAGTTGCGGATTGTTGTTTGACGCAACGTTCGGAACGTGAACGTTTGGTATCAGAGGTTATGCGTCCGGCTTCGACAACAGATAAATGGTTGTATTTGAAAGAAAAGGGAATCGAAAAACAGTCGTTGGATGGTGTGCGATTGGTTGAATGTATTGATATTCGACAAGAAGCACTCAGCATTGCTTTGATTATGCGTGAAGTTTTGGAAACACCTGAAAAAACAGCGGCGTTGGTCACTCCTGATAGAAATTTGGCACGGCGTGTGGCTGGAGAGCTTGAGCGTTGGAATATTAAAGTCGATGATTCTGCCGGTCGTCCTTTATCTTTAACACCGGTGGGATGTTTTTTGCGTTTGCTTCTTCAGGCTTGTTCGGTTGAGCGTAAGCGGGTTGATGTTCTCGGGGTTTTGAAACATCCGTTATGCGGATTAAAGCAGAATTATGCTGATGTTCGTTCTGCTGTCAGAAAGTTGGAGCAGAATGTTTGGCGCGAGGGCGAAAATGGAGAAGATAACCTGCTGTTGTGCCTTTTAAATGAAGTGACTTCTGAATTACAGTCTTTATTAAAACAGCCAAAAGTGTCTTTGAAAGAACTTATTCGTGTTCATTTACAAACGGCAGAAGTGGTAGCTGCAACTCAGGAAAAGAATGGAGCTGATTTGTTGTGGCGAGGTGAAGCCGGAGAGGCTGCAGCAGCATTTTTTTCTGATTGGTTAGAAAATGCCGATATTTTAGGACAGATTGAGCCGTTTGATTATTTAGGCTTGTTTGAGGTAATGATGTCCGGAGTAATGGTGCGGCCAAAGTATGGAACACATCCTCGTTTGAAAATTTTGGGACCGATAGAGGCGCGTTTGACGCATTTTGATAGGGTTATTCTCGGAGAGGTTAATGAAGGTGTTTGGCCGCAGGTATCCGTCGGAGACCCTTGGATGTCCAGACCGATGAAGCGGGATTTTGGTTTTCCTCAGCCGGAAAAAAATATTGGGGTTTTGGGGTTGGATTTTTGTAATTTGCTGGGAGCAAAAGAAGTTTATCTGACTCGGGCGGAACGTGTACAAGGAACACCGATGGTTAAGTCGCGTTGGTGGATGCGATTGGAAACGGTTTTAAAAGCTTTGGATTTTGATGAGAAAAGTTTATCCGCTGATTTATATCCTCAGATTGTTCGGCAGATGGATTATCCCACTGTTTTTGAAAAAGTGGAATCGCCGGCACCGCGTCCTCCTGTTTCGGCTCGTCCCAGAGTGTTATCTGCCAGTGGGGTTGAGCTTTTAATGCGTGATCCTTATAGTGTGTTTGCGAAATATATTTTGCGATTGAAACCGTTGGATGATGTTGAACCAGATTTAACGATGGCGGATTATGGTACGATTGTTCATGGAATTTTAGAGGCGTTTAATACACGTTATTCGGGGGTTTTTCCTAAAAATGCCAAAGAAGAATTGCTGGCAATGGGGAGAAAATTTTTTGAAAAAAATCAATTGGCTTTAGATCGTCAGGCTTTTTGGTGGCCAAATTTTGAGAGAACAGTCGATTGGTTGGTTGCTACAGAAGAAAATTATCGTAGTGGTGTTCGAAAAGTGAATAATGAAGTTTGTGGAGAAATGATTTTATCTGCCCCTGCCGGTGATTTTAAAATTACGGCAAAAGCGGATCGTATTGATGAAAACATTGATGGAACGGTTTCAATTATAGATTATAAAACAGGTCGCGCCAGAACACCGAAAGAAGTGGAAAAAGGGTATGCGCCACAATTGCCTATAGAAGGGTTAATTGCTCAAAAAGGTGGGTTTACGGGGATCGATGCTGCAGAAGTTTCAAATTTGATTTATTGGCAGTTGGGAAAAAAAGATGTTTATGTCAATAAAGATTTGAATAAAATTTTGGCGGACAATGAAGAAAATTTGCAAAAATTGTTGGTTGTTTTTGATTTTGAAACAACGGCTTATATTTGTCATCCCAATCCTAAAAAAATACCGGAATATTCTGATTATGAACACTTAGCGCGGGTGAAAGAATGGAGTGTGCAAGGCGATGATGATTGATTTACGGCAGGAAAAAGCCAATCGTATGGCATTAGCGACACATCAGCAAAGACAGGCCTCCAATCCGCAGATGTCTGTTTGGGTTGAGGCTTCTGCCGGAACGGGAAAGACAAAAGTTCTTTCCGACAGAGTATTGCGCTTGTTGCTTAATGGTGTTGCCCCCGGGCGAATTTTGTGTTTGACCTATACTAAAGCTGCTGCTGTCGAAATGAATAATCGTATTGCCGGACGTCTTAGTAAGTGGGCGGTTGTTTGTGATGATGAATTGCGTACGGAGCTTGAAAAACTTTTAGGTTTTAGTTTGGATGATTCAAAACAGGCATCTTCTTTAATGGCTCAGGCCAGAAAGTTGTTTGCATTGCTTTTGGATACCGCCGGCGGGATGAAAATTCAAACGATCCATAGCTTTTGTCAGGAAATTTTGAAACGATTTCCGTTGGAAGCTAAAATTTCGCCTTATTTTGAGGTGATGGATGATCGTATGGCAAAAGAAGGATTGGAAGAAGTTAAAAAGCAATTGTTGCTGAAAATAGAATCCGATCCGCAGGGGCGCGCTGCACAGGCTTTGTCTTTTATTACTAAACGTGTTAGTGAATTTACTTTTCCGAAGTTGATGAATTCTTTAACAGAGAATCGCAGCAAAATAGGCCGTTTGTTGGATCAATATTCTTCTGTTGAAGCTTTGATTGCAGAAACCTCTGCTCGTTTAGGTGTAGCGGAAGATGAAACAGAAGAAAGACTTAAAGTTCGTTTTTTTAGCGAATGTCCGCGACAGCTTTTAAGGGAATTTGTAGAGGCTTTGGAACAAGGGACTGATACAGATAAGAAAAAGGCTGTTATTTTGGGGAGTATCTTAAGCTCAGAGCATTCGGAAGATTTTTATGGTGATTATCATTCGTTGTTTTTTACGGTGAGCGGTGAACCTCGAAAAACATTGGCTACAAAAAAAGTTATGGAAAAATGTTCGCAAGCGGATGCTTTGTTGGGAGCGGAAACACTTCGTTTGGCCGCTTGTGATGATTTGCTTGCAGCGGTGAATTTGTTGGCTGCGACGCGGGCGGTGTTGTATTTGGCCGATGATTTGATAAACGGATATAATGCATATAAAGCTCTTCATTCAAAAATGGATTATGAAGATTTGATTGTTATTACTCGTAATTTGCTGGAGAATCCTCACGTGGCAGATTGGGTTTTATATAAGCTTGACGGGGGAATCGACAATATTTTGATTGATGAAGCTCAAGATACTTCACCGGATCAGTGGGCTATTATTCGTTCTCTGACAAATGAATTTTTTGGCGGAGAAGGGGTAAAGGATAATAATTGTACAGTTTTTGCCGTGGGAGATAGAAAACAATCAATTTATTCGTTTCAGGGAGCCGATCCTCAGGAATTTGATAAAATGCGCAGTTATTTTGCGGCAAAACTTAAGCCGCAGAATAATTTCAACGAAGTTAATTTGGAAGTGTCTTTTCGATCGACAGCAGCAATTTTAGATACGGTTAATTGTGTTTTTGAAGATGATGTTGCCAAACAAGGTGTGGCTCCTGCGGGTCAAGAGGTTGCTCATATTCCGTCGCGAATTGGTGAAGGCGGATGTGTTGAATTGTGGCCGTTGGTGGAGGCCGATGATGAGGAGAATCCGGATATTTGGTTGCCTCCGGTTGAACGAGTGACGGCAGAATCTACAAGTTCGCGTTTGGCCAGACAAATTGCGTTACGGATAAAAAAGATGGTGAGTGAAGGGGAGGTTTTGGTTTCTCAAAACAGACCTTTGCGTTACAGCGATTTTATGGTTTTGGTGCAACGTCGCAACAGTTTTGTGGAAGAATTTGTTCGGGCTTGTAAAAATTGTGGTGTGGAAGTTGCCGGTGTTGATAAAATTAAACTGTTGGAACAGATAGCCGTTCAAGATTTGGTTTCACTGGGAAAGTTTTTGTTATTGCCGACAGATGATTTAACTTTGGCAGAAATTTTAAAATCTCCATTATTTGGTTTGAATGATGATGATTTGTTTGCATTGTGTTATAATCGCGGCGGTGCTTCTTTGTGGTCTCGTTTATTGGCTGATGAGCGATATTGTGGTATAGCCAATCAGCTTAAGAAACTTTTGAATTTGGCTGATTTTATTCGTCCGTTTGAACTCTATTCATATGTTTTGAATAGGTGTGGCGGACGTCGGAAATTTGTTGCTCGATTGGGAGAAGAAGCGGAAGACGGATTGGATGAGTTTATCAATCTGTGTTTATCTTTTGAAAAAGAGCATGTTCCT
Source organism: uncultured Azospirillaceae bacterium (assembly GCA_964383725.1). Lineage (GTDB taxonomy): Bacteria > Pseudomonadota > Alphaproteobacteria > RF32 > CAG-239 > CAZU01. Next base: position 7,655 of record CAYLIN010000003.1, read on the forward strand.
TCTTTACAGTTGTTTATTGATTGGGTGGTACAGGATGAGGTTGAAATAAAGCGGGAGTTGGAACAAAGTGATATTGATGCTGTGCGGATTATGACTGTTCATGGTTCAAAAGGATTGCAGGCTCCTGTTGTTATTTTACCGGATACGGTTAGAGTGAAATCTATTCGTAATGAAGCGGGAATTTTGTTTGATGACGTTATGTATTATCCTTTGGGTGCTGCTGATTATGAGAAAAATTGCAAGTCAATTAAGCAAAAGGAAAAAGCATTATCTTTGGAAGAATATCGCCGCTTGTTGTATGTGGCTTTAACACGAGCAGAAGAACGTTTGTGTATTTGCGGTTATAAGTTGTCTACGAAGCCTTCTGATGAATCGTGGTATGAAATTTGTCGTCGCAGTTTGGAGAAAATTTCAGAACAAAAAGATGACGGGACGCTTGTTTATGAAGTTAAACAGGTTGCGCCGGTAGAAAAAAATGCCGAACCGTTAAAGAAAGTTGAGAAGATAAAAGTTCCTGATTGGGTGGAACAGATGGCTCCTGAAGAAGGGGCGTTGAGTAAGCCGTTTACGCCATCAAAGGCCGATGAAGAGGATGATGAAATTGCTTTATCTCCATTAATTGGAAACCAAAATGGTCGTTACCGTCGAGGGGTTTTGATTCATAAGTTGTTGCAATTTTTGCCTCAGAGTCAGGAAGTTGATAAAGAATCTTTAATTCGGAAATTTATTATTCATAATGCAACAAATATTTCTGAATATGAGATTGAGCGCGTAACAAAGGAAGTCTTACGTTTGATAAAAGATGAGCGTTTTGGAAATTTGTTTGGGGAGCAGTCACGGGCGGAAGTGCCGATTATGGGGCAGGTCGGGGATCGGATTATCTCCGGACAAATTGATCGCTTGGTGATTGAAGAGGATTGTGTTAAAATTATTGACTATAAAACCAATCGTCCGGCAGCTCAATCGGTGGAAGATGTTCCTCAGTTATATCGCAAGCAACTTTATGCTTATCGAGAATTGGTTGAGCGTTTGTATCCGGATAAACGGATTGAAACCTATATTTTGTGGACAGATACTGCTCATTTGATGATGGTGGAATAGATAAAAGTAAAAAATATTTCAAATTCAGACTTTATTAAAAAAATATATCTACTATATTAGATACTAGCAATAAAGACATGCGAAAGGGAAAAAAATGAAAGCGATTACAGATAGTCAATTTGATACAGAAGTTTTAAAAGCAAAAGGTTTGGTTTTGGTTGATTTTTGGGCTGAGTGGTGTGGTCCTTGTCGTCAGTTAATTCCGATTTTGGATGAAGTTTCTAAAGAAATGGCTGATAAGGTTGAAATTTGCAAGATGAATGTTGATGAATCTCCAAACACGGCTGCTCAGTATGGAATCCGCAGTATTCCGACTGTTTTTATGTTTAAAGATGGTAAGCAGATTGATGTTAAAGTTGGTTTGAACTCAAAATCTTCTTTAGTTTCTTGGATTGAAGCAAATCTTTAATTTGATGATGTTGTAGAAAAATGGCTTATCAAAAGATAAGCCATTTTTCTTTTGGATGTTATGATTTACTTCAACTTATCTTTGACACATTTATCGAAAGTCTCTTGTGTCGCCGTCTCATCATCCCACCATTCTTCTAGACATGTTTCATTTATCGAAGGTCTGCTAGAGCCGGCGTTGCTTGGGCTTACTTTTTTTAAACAATTTAATACGTTGGTGGGGTTATCCGTGCTCATATTATCTCTTACACAATTACTTTCAGCGTTATAGAAGTCGCCGCTTATAGTATAGCCATCAGCACAAATATTTCCGGCTGGCGAGATGTTGATTTTAACACATTTGTTTCCCACAGGAAGGTATCCTTCATCTGTTTGGTTACAAGTATTTAGAGAACCCCAGCGTGTCAAGGAGCCACAATGGTAGGATATACATTTTTTCTTCTTTTTTCCGCACCATGTATTACAAGATGCCTGTCGTGACGGGGATCCGATTCTCTGTCCTTCTGTAGGTCCGTCTGGGCATTTAAGGCATCTGTAACAATCTTTTCCGCCAGTTAATTGGTAATGATCTTCTTCTTCGTCATCTGCACAAGGATTTGGTTGGTATGGGGACGGACAAGTTTCTTCCGCTGGGCAAAAAACCATTGATGTGTTGTAAGGACATTTAACATATGTCTTATCTTTACAATCTGTCGCTGATTGCGTATATCCTAAGGCCTTACAATCGTTTGGTATACACTCAGTTCTCGCCGCATCAACCTTTACGGTAAACACACCAACCACAGCCACAGAAGCAAGCAAATATTTTCTCAAAATATTATTCATTATCATTCTCCTTATCGTTCTAAAAACATGCATATTTACTGCTATCAAAAGGACATACCAATTTACTTTCCTTAGACGAACAAGACGTCTGCGTATATCCAAGCGTATTACAATCCATTGTTGGCGTTTTATTATCCTTCTTACACCAAGTAGCGTCTTTATCAACGGTAGCACCAGTACAACCAGCAGGCTCGACACAAGCGCTTTTGCTTTTTTTCCCTTTTTGCCCATTGGTTGTTGTGCCTGTCGGACAATGTGTGCATTCCGTTGCGCCTTCGGTATCGGAATATGTATCCTCAGGACATATTTCACATTTTTCTTGTCCTGGTTGGTTTTGGTACATACCGCGAAGACATGCATCACACTTTGTTCCCGCATATCCACTCTGATATGTTCCAGGAGAACATAGCTCACATCCCGTACGTGTCGAACCAGTCGGTATAGGTTCCGGATTATATGTTCCTTTTTGACATTGTTCACAGTTATGGTTTGAGTTGGGGAAATATCCCGCATCACACTTACAACCATGATAACATTTCAAATCACCATATGTATGATAGAGGCATTGAGCATGCTCTTTAACAGTTGTTGAATACCAATTTGCATAATCATGACATTCGGCTTTATAACATATTGTACCGGCTTCTGTTGTTTTGGTGTCTCTTCCATCTATCGACGATAATTCATCTTTAGTTAAATATCCATCCGGACATGTATCAGAAACACAAGCCGTACCCGCATCATTTACTTTATATGGGGCTTTACAAGATATTACTCTGTATTGGATTACTCTTTCTGCCCCGCAACCACTTATGCAGTAATCATAACCGCTGGCATTGGGTACAGATTGGGCAAATAACGGATAATCAGAAGAAGCACACGCGTTATTACCATAAGAACAAACACACATACCACATGTTTTTCCTCCGGATTTACCATCCGTTTTTAGCGTATACCCGTCACCAGAGCAAGAGGTTACACCCGCGTCGTAACCAGTGGAGCATTTTTTAGGATTGCATGTTGCTATTTCTCCCGTCAAACGGTAGGTTGATCCAACTTCCCATCCCTCGGTTTCTTTACAGGATGTGATTTTATATTTTTTAACTCCGCCAGCTGTGCATTGTTCACAATTTGCACCCTCCGGACAACTTGTATTATTATATCCCGTACAATCTTTTTCACAAGCCGTACCCGCAGCGTTCATGACATAAAGATCGTTACAGGTACATTTGTATTTATAGGTCGATTCAGGAACACGTGCCGGTGTTACTGTACAATAATCACAACTAGCATTTGTTACCGCTGTATCATATTTAAATTGAGTGGAGCAACGACATTTATAGTGTGTTCCAGTATCATCAGTACATGATTGGCACGTCGCTGTATTTTTAGTCACGTAGGTGTTATAAACATCCTCACTTATATCATAGGAGTCGGAACATTTACATGCTGAATAATATGATATAAGTGCACCATTTTTTTTCTTTTGACATTTTTCTCCACTAACTGTTTGAGCTTTAGCACTACAATCTCCGACCGTGTATTTATAATAACTCATATCACAGACGCATTCATCATAACAAACTAAACCGCCAGGATAAACTTTGCGTCCTTCTCCGACAGAGTGTGACGGACATGAGCCAAGTTTGTTATATGCCGCACAGCGCTGATTGTGAACATCATCATTGCTTCCTCGTGTTTTGCCACCGTCCATTACGCGAGAGTGACTCTTATTTTCTCCCAAATAGTCCGGTAACCAAGTCACTTTGGCTAATTGATATGCTTCATCAGAAATGGAAGCGGAGTTCAGCTCGATTGGTGTTGGATTAAGTTCTAAGAGGTTAGCGGCTGTAACTTCTCGACCAAATGACAATAAGGTCAAAGAAATTAAAATGAATAAACGGTTATACATCATGACAGCCTCCGTTTCTTAAAATAAAAACTGAACTCCACTTTTTATTCTAACAAACAAAGTTCCACATGTCAACAAATCCTTATGCCGGTCCGACAAAAGAGTATTGGAAAGTTTGATGATGATAAAGTTTTATGCGCGTTTTCCGTAAGAAAGAAGCTTGTTTCGAACAAGACCGCGGAGGCTGATTTCCGGTCTGGCTCCATAGTGGCTGATAACTTCTGCGGCAGCAATAGAGCCGATGATGGCGCATGTTCCCAAGCTGCGTCCTTGTGTAAGTCCATACAGGAATCCTGCGGCATATAAATCTCCGGCACCTGTTGTATCAACAACGTTTTCGACTTTTTCTGCTTCAACGAATGTTTTGGTGCGGCCATTAACAACTACAGAACCTTTAGCTCCTCGGGTTATTGCGGCAATATCAACGTAGGGTTTGATAAGGTCAAGAGCTTTATAAAAATCTTCTCCGTTAAACAAGGAAACGAGTTCATCTTCGTTTCCAAATAAAATATCAACATGATTTTTTACAAAATCCATGAATTCGTTACGGTGGCGATCAACGCAGGATTTGTCAGATAAGCTGAAGGCAACGTCACGACCATATGTATGGGCAATTTCTGCTGCGTGTATCATCGCTTCTTTGTCGCATTCTTCATCCCAAAGATAAGCTTCCAGATAAATGATTTTGCTGGCTTTTATGGTGTTTTCATCAATGTCTTGAGCACTGAGTTTTTTTGAGGCACCAAGATATGTAAACATTGTGCGTTGTGCATCAGGTGTGACTAAAACAATACTGCGTCCGGTAACCGGTCCTTCATTTAAAGGCGGGGTAAAATAATCAACACCGGCAGCTCCGATATCTCTTGTGAAAAGTTGTCCCAATTCATCATCGTGAATTTTACCGATAAAGGCAGGGGCGCCGCCTAGGGATGCTAAGCCGGCAACAGTGTTTGCTGCTGATCCGCCGGGGACTTCACGTTCAGGAACAAGGTCTGCGTATAATTTTCCTGCTGTTTGAGCATCAACAAGGGTCATTCCGCCTTTTTCAATGTTTCGTTCTTTTAAAAATCCTTCACCTACTTTGGCTAAAACATCAACAATAGCGTTGCCTATGCCAACAATGTCATAATAAGTGGTTTCCTGCGGTTTGGTAATCATGTGTTTATTCCGTATAAGTATTAAATCTGCTCAAAAATAGCCCCAAATGATTCATTTTGCAATAAGTTTATTATTCAGATTTTAGGCACAAAAAAACCTTACGATATTATCGTAAGGTTTGAAATCTGATTAGTCGTTAACGCAGGGGCAGGTTTTTGCCTGTTCTTCGTTAAACTGAATCCATTTGTCATCAGCTTCGCTGTCGTTGCAAATTGCTTCTTGCGGACATTCAGAAATGCAAACACCGCAGTCAATGCAAACATCAGGATTTACAACCAATTGGCTGTCAGCTTCATGAAAAGCGCCAACCGGACAAACATCTGCGCAAGTTTTGCATTTTACGCAGGAGTCATTAACAACAGATACCATAGGTTATCTCCATTTAGTTATTCTAAAATCTTTTTCAATTTACCCGTATTCATAAATAAATCAAGCAAAAAATAATTTGTGGTCAAAACTTGCATATTGGCGTTTTAATCCCCATATAACCTTTAGGTTTAGATTTTTGTGAGGATGAAAGATGTCAGATAAATTGGAATTTCAGGCTGAAGTCAGTAAGTTATTGGATATTGTTGTTAATTCGTTGTATTCGGAAAAGCAGATTTTTTTGCGAGAGTTAATTTCAAATGCTTCGGATGCTTGTGATAAGTTAAAATATTTGATTTTGAGTAATCCGGATATTGCAAAAGGGAATGGTGCTCTGCAAATTAAGATAAAACCGGATGCAAAAGAAAACACATTGACGATTTCGGACAATGGAATCGGAATGAATAAAGATGATCTTATTAATCATTTGGGAACAATTGCAAAGTCCGGAACGGCAGAATTTGTCAGAAATGTTAAAGATAACGGATCCGGAGTTGATTTAATCGGGCAGTTCGGTGTGGGATTTTATGCTGCGTTTATGGTTGCTGATAAGGTTGAAATCGTGACCAGAAAGGCCGGAGAAGAACAGGCGTGGAAGTGGGTTTCGGATGGAAAAAGCGGATTTGAAATCTCAGAAACAACCCGTGATGAAAATGGAACCGATATTAAACTGTTTTTGAAAGAAGATGATAAAAATTATGTGGATACGATTTATTTACGACACATTATTCGTAAGTATTCTGATCATATTGAATATCCTATTGTTTTAGATTTAGGTGAAGCAGGTGAAGAAACCGTCAATAATGCTTCTGCTTTGTGGATGCGTCATAAGTCAGAGATTACATCCGAACAATATAAAGAATTTTATCATCATATTTCCAGAAATTTTGATGATCCGTGGATGACGCTTCATTTTAAGGCTGAGGGAAATATTGAGTATACCGGTTTGTTGTATATTCCTTCCGAAATGCCATATGATTTGTTTCAGCCGGATAAGAAAAATGGTTTGAAGCTATATGTTAATAAGGTCTTTATTTCTGATAAGGTTGAGGAATTAATGCCTTCGTATCTTCGTTTTGTTAAAGGGGTCATTGATTCTGCTGATTTACAACTTAATATTTCTCGAGAAATGTTGCAGCATAGTGCATTGATTGAAAAAATTAAACACGGAACAGTTTCTCGATTGTTGAAGGAGTTGAAAAAACGGACGAAAGACTATGATGATTATATGAAGTTTTGGAAAAATTTCGGAATTGCTTTTAAAGAGGGGATTTATGAAGATTTTTCCAATCGAGAGGAAGTGGCGTCATTATCTTATTTTGCTTCAACGTATGATAAAGATAAATTGACAACCTTGGATGAGTATATTTCACGAGCTAAAGACGGGCAAAAAACAATTTATTATATTACCGGTGATAATGTTCATGTTTTGGCTAATAATCCGCAATTAGAAGCTTTTCAAAGTAAGGGGCTCGAGGTCTTATTGTTAACCGATCCAATTGATGAATTTTGGCCACAGACATTGCCGAATTATAAGGGGTTTGCTGTTAAACATATTAGTCAAGCCGAAGAAGATTTGAGTTTTGAACGTAAGGGATCAAAGGCTGATGAGGGGAGTTTGAAAAAACTAACTGATTTAATGGCAGAAATGTTTAAGGATGAAATCGGAAAGGTGACAACAACGGAGAAACTTACAAAATCTCCTGCCAGCTTGACGGTGGAAAACGGACAAATGAGTATTCATTTAGAGCGTCTTATGCGTAGTCATCAGCAACAAACAGCTTTTGCAAGCACCAGAATTTTGGAATTAAATCCTTATCATCCGTTGATAATTAAACTGGCAGATATGACGGCAGAAGAAAAAAATGCGGAACAAGTGCGTGAAATTGCAAAAATTATTCTTGATCAGGCAAAAATTGCCGAAGGCGAAGCAATCTCTGATCCTTCATTCTATAGTGAAGCAATCAGCTCATATATTTTGAAGGCTCTATAGTTAATTGTTTAGAAAAGAAAGTTCGTGAGAGGCTTTTGCAATATCTGCAGTAAGCCTCTTTCCATCTTCATCGCGTTCCATATTTTCATAGATATAGAGGGCGTCATGAAAATATTCGAGGGCATCTTCTAAAGAATCTTTGCTGTTGATGTTTTTTCCGGTGCGGTAATATATTTCCCCGATATGTTCTTGTATTTGTGCCCAAGCCAGCGGGTCACGACGTTCGGTTATTATTTTTTGTTGGTTTTTATAACTACTTATGGCTAAAGAGCTGATTTCCATGCTGTTGGTTAAGTTGCCGAGCAAAGAAAGCATATGTCCTAATTCTCCTTGGATAACGGCCCAGAATTCGGGAAAAAGAGCAAAAGTAAATATTTTTTCGGCTTCTCTTAGGTTAAAGACAGCGTCGCGCAAAGCTTGAATATCTTCTTTTTGTCGCCAGTAATCATAGTATAATTGTGATAGTTTGTATGATATTAAGCCATAATCATACGGGTAATTATATTTACTGAGATATTTTTGAGATTGGCGATAGGAGCTGATTGCTCCTTTAAAGTAGTTGCCCGGATGTTTTCTTGATGTTTTTGCCGTGCTGGCGTATAACTGTCCCAAGTGATTGTGTATGCATCCCAGATGAATGGGGCTTTTTATCAAGTCTTGATGTTTGATGGCTGTGTCAAAAAGATTTTTTACAATTTTAAAGTCTTTATCGTTCTCTTCTTCTGCACAACAACTCAGATAGATTATACCTAAGAAATTCATGATATAAGGGAGATAGTCTATAGATAGATTCTTGGCTGAATTGTCGGTACTTAATTTGGCAATGATTCTTTTTAACAAATATCGTTTTTGAATTTTTTGAGCTTTATTGGTCGTGTTTAGGGCGCTGATGACCGCTCCGTAAATAAGGGTTGTTATGGAGCTAGGAAAGGTTTCCGGGGTTTCGAAAATATGTGCCGGAAGAAAAAGACTATCCATTAAAGAAATAAAGCTGTTTCCGTTTTTTTCATATTGTAAAGGGGTTTGAAAATTAAGGCGGATTTTATCAGCTTCTCGGTAACCCCAGATGAGGACATCTGCGCCGGTTTTTTCCAAAATGGTTTGGCCTCGATCAATTAAATCAAATAAAGTTCTGCTTTCTAGGTTTAGAAAACTTTTGGAAAAAGGTTCATTAAAATAAGAGACATCAAGACCATCTTGATTGTGCAATAGATGAGCAACTGTTTCTCCGCTACGGCTTTCAACGTTATCAGCAAACTCGATGACTTCGACTTTGAAGTGAATGTCAAGAGCGGCTTCTTGTTCTTGGCTTTCTTCGGATATGCGTGGTTGTAAGAAAATATTTTTTATTAAGTCCAACAGTTTCATCTGTTTATTCTTTCCTTGTGAAGTTATCTTTCAGGAAAGCGGCACTTTTTTTGAGCCTTTTAAAAACTTCCTCGTTGGTTTCTTTTAGTGTTTTTTCCGGTGTTTCCCAGTTATATAAACGATACTGATTCCATAGGATTAGTAAGGCGCAGAGTAGGGGAATGGAGTGATTGTTAGGCGCAAAAACTTCTAACCCGCAAAAAATAAGTAATAGGATGCTGTTTCGAACAAGGTAAGCTACGAGGTCTTGTCGTGACAGACCTGAAGATATTGCTTGATAGCAGATGGTGTTGTGAGAGGCTGACGCATAAGGTGTAAGGAAGGTTATTTTTTTTGCCCAAGCCCATAAAAGCTCATAAAAAACAAAAATCCAAAGGATGATAACGCAAGGATAACTTTTTTCTGACGAAACAATAATACTTAACCATCCACAGAAAAAGCCCGGAATATCAAATATGTTGTTTTCTGTATTGGTGTTCGGAGAGGTGTCTGTTATCAAAAGAGCTGCGGATGTTATTAAAAAGCAAAGGCTAAACAGTCCTGTTAATGCAGGAGCACCTCCGATAACGGATAGAAGTAAGACGCCTGAAAAAAAAGTAATTTGAGCAACAGAGGAAATGTAGGGAAGCGGAGAGAAAATCCGAAAGCTGAAGGAAATTAACAGCCAAACCAACCCTGTGAGAAAAAGGTTGCTTTCTCGGGGAAGCTCATCTGAAAAGGAAAGGCTATATTCGGGAAATAAAAGCAATGTTCCATAAATAATTACTATCGTTGTCGGAATGCGAAACCAGTCTGTTTTTATGAATAGGGTTATTGGCGCCAAACAGGAAAATGCGACCAGAGGGAAAAGATAGCTGTTGAGAGTATAAGGTCGGATAAAATCAAAAAAGTTGTTGGAAAGATAAGCGGCAACGCCTGCAATGATTGCGGCGATGATAAAGGCTCCGGAAGTGATGCTTTTTTTCCTGTTGAGTGTTCGTAGTAATGCCAGATATGCAAAAACACAGATTAAACAACAGATAAAGGCTGTCGCGAAAATAGTAAATGTTTTTTCCATTTGACCTCTCTTTTCCTCTATTGATTATGCTATATCTTTTTTGCTTGATCTTCAAGGAAGATTGTTAGTTTATGCCAGCGTTTTTATCGTATATTTGTTTAAAGAGTTTTCTTAATATTGGGGTTTTGACTGTATTTATTTTCGTTTTGTGTGTTAAAACGCCTGAAAGTTTATTGAATTCGTGAGAAGAGCCGTTTTTAAAGTTTTTTTGCAGAGGAAATGTGTAGGACGACGGAATGTTGTATATTTTTCGAAGCATGTTGTCTGTGTCGATTTTGGTTCCGTTCGTGATTGCAATTTGAGATAGTTCCATAAGGCATTCGGATATCAGTTGTCGTTGTTCCGGTGATTTTGTCATTGTAAATATGTTTTCTCCAGTTGCCGCAGACAGAAGAGATCCGGCGGCATAGGGAATGAAACTATTCCAAAAGTTTTGTTCCTGATCTGTTTCTAATGTTATATCGATTGTGCTGTTTTTTAAGGCGTCTTTTAAAATATAGGCGGCCGAATTTGTACTTTCGCAAGATAAGGTTAAGGTCGAATTGCGTCCGAAGACTGAAAGTTGCTTCTTTTCAAGCTCTGGAAAACCAGTGAGTGAGCCGAAAATAACGGGGGTTTCCAAAACGTCTGTTAGAAAGCTCGTTTTTTCAAAAAGTCCAAGATAAACAACAGGGATGTTTTTCAGCTTTGACGGTGATAAAAGGCATAATCCATTACGGATAGGGGTGGTGCTTTGAGGGATAATCAATATTTGACAAGGATATTCCATTTTGTGAGCGAGTTTAATTTTGAATTTGCAGCGTTGCAGCAAGCGATCTTCTTTGATGATAAACTCGTCTTTTTCTACTTCTGATATTTTTTGCGGTGTTTCTAAGATGATTGGAGAAAACCCGTTGTTTTGTAAGTGAAAAAACAGGTAAAGGCTTTGGGGACAAAATCCCAGAAGATAGATAATTTTATCAGGGGTGAATTTTTTTTCGTTTTTTGTTTCAGTATGAATAAAAAACATTATTTAATCCTTTGCAGAAGAGCAACAAAAAAGCCGTCAACACCGCCCAGTGTGTTTAAGTGGAACGGCAATGTGCGAATAAAGCCTTCAGGGGTGAAAATTTCTTCCGGCCATTCAGGAAAACGATCTTTTAGATGTAATATCTTAAAGGCAGATGAGGCAGATAAAAAGTCCGTGATTTGTTTTTCCCCTTCTTTTTTATCTAAGGAACAAGTGCAATAAACCAAATAACCGCCTGTTTTTACCGCCGGAGTGATATGTTGTAAAATTTGTTTTTGCAACAGGGCTTGTTTTTCAATGTCTTGAGGGGTTTTGATATGAACAATTTCCGGATGGCGTCGGAGTGTTCCTGTTGCAGAGCAAGGCGCATCAAGTAGAATAGCGTCATAGGGGGCGTCATGAAAGTTTTGCAAAAAGTTCAAGGCATCAGCGCAAATAGTCTGATTGGTTTGAAGATGAAGCCTTTCTAAATTGTTTTGCAAGGTTTTGAGTCGGGGTTGAGAGATGTCAATGGCATCAACGATAGCTCCGGCCGATAGTAATTGAGCGGTTTTTCCTCCGGGAGCGGCGCAAAGATCTAAAACACGACGACCGGCAATGTGTGGTAAGATTGTTTTGGCTGCCAGAGAGGCTGAAAAATCTTGAACCCACCAGGTTCCTTCATTAAAACCGGGCAGAGTGGGAATTGGGGCATTATTTTGTATGCGAATCGATCCATTGGGTAAGGTTTTGCCATTTGGTCGTTGCTCTGTCGGAAACTTCAGGCTGATATCCAAAGCCGGTTCTTGTAAAGAGGCTTGTTCTATTTTGCGAATGGTTTTAATTCCGTAAGATTGGCGCAATAATTTGATAAAATCGTCAGGAAAGAATGTGGACGTATCTTGTTTCAATAATGTTTCTTTATCTGAACAGATCTTGCGTAAAACAGCATTAACGAAGCCGGCAATGTATTTATCCGTTTGTTTTTTGACAAGTTCAACATAAGAGTTAAGGACGGCATAATCAGGCGTATTAAGGAATAATATCTCAACAGCGGCGACGATCATTAAATATTCGGCAAGTTTGGCTTTTATAGGGAGTTTCTTTTTTATGTGGGGTTTGAGGCTTTTTTTTATGAAGCAAAGACGGCGTAAAGCGGTTAAGATTAGCATGTTAGCTAAAGCTCTGTCTGATGTGTCAAACGAATCGAGCTGTGAGCGAACATCACTTAAAAATAGTTTCTTTTCTAAAATATCTTGCAGTATCAGGGCTGCCGTTAAACGTGGTGAAGACATCTTTTTCCTATAAAACAGTCAATTTTCTTATTCATTTTAGAGATATTCGTTAATAAAGACAAGTCGGAAAATAGACTCTTGTCAAATATGTTAAATTATTATAATTTCTAAGGCGTACTTGATTTTAATCAATTTTAGGCGATTGAAAATGAAAAAGAGTTTTACGCTGTTGGCGGTTTTGTTTTTTGTGGTATCGTGTTCATGGGTAAATCCGTTATCTCAAAAGGCAAAAAATGTTTCTGAAAGCTATGAGCCGAATAAGTTTTTGTGGCAAGCTGCAAAAGAAAAGTTGTCTTTTGCAAGTATTGAAAAAGAAGACAAACAATCTGGGCTATTGATTGCAGAATGGGAGCAGTTTCGAATTGAGGTAAAGGTGTTGTCCTCGGTCTTGAGAGCGGATTGTTTGCAAGTGGATGTTTATGCTAAATCAGAAAAAACAGCGGAAACTTTGGATAGCAAGTTGGAATTGGCAATTTTTAACCGCGCCCGAGTTTTGTATCGGGATAGCTTGAATATCAATAATTAGGAATAAAAACAATGAGCGATAGATATAACGGAAAAGACACTTGGGAAGAATGGCGTAAAGAATGGGCGCTGGAAGACCGTTACAATTTTAAGACAATTGAAAAAAAATGGCAGGCTATTTGGGATAAAGAAAAAGCCTACAAAGTTGAAATAGATAAGAATAAAGAAAAGTTTTATGCTTTGGTTGAGTTTCCGTATCCCTCAGGAGCCGGTTTGCATGTGGGACATCCTCGTTCTTATACGGCGTTGGATGTTATCGCTCGTAAAAAACGGATGCAGGGTTTTAATGTGTTGTATCCGATGGGGTTTGACGCTTTTGGTTTGCCGGCAGAAAATTACGCAATTAAAACAGGTGTGCACCCTGCTGTTTCAACAAAAGAAAATATTGCCAATTTTACTCGTCAGTTGAAGTCTATAGGTTTTAGCTTTGATTGGGACAGATGTATCAGCACTTGTGATCCAGAATATTATAAATGGACACAATGGATGTTTATCAAGTTTTTTGAAAAAGGCTTGGCTTATAAAGATAAAATCGCCATTAACTGGTGTCCGAGTTGTAAGGTTGGTTTGGCAAATGAAGAAGTTGTTAACGGTCATTGCGAACGTTGTGGTGCTGAAGTTGTTCGTAAAAATAAAGAACAATGGATGATTGCCATTACCAAATACGCAGATCGTTTGATTGATGATTTGAATGAGTTAGACTTTATTGATCGTGTAAAATCTCAACAGATTAACTGGATTGGGCGTTCTGAAGGGGCTGAGCTTGATTTTGATTTGACAGATAAAGATGGAAAGTCTCTTGATGGTAAAAAAATGACTGTATTCACAACTCGTCCGGATACGACATTTGGTGTGACTTATATGGTCTTGGCGCCGGAACATGAATTTGTTCAGGCTTACATGGATCATTTTGAGAATCCGCAAGAAGTTCAGGCTTATGTCGAGGCAACCGCTAAAAAATCTGATTTGCAACGTAATATGAGTGATGATAAAACAGGTGTCGAACTCAAAGGGATTAAAGCAAAGAATCCTTATACTGGAACTTTGATTCCTGTCTTTATTTCCGATTATGTACTGACCGGATATGGTACAGGGGCTATTATGGCTGTTCCGGCGCATGATCAACGTGATTATGATTTTGCCAAGAAGTTTAATTTGCCGATTATTCAGGTTTTGGAAGGTGGCGATATTTCTGAAAAAGCATGGGAAGAAGATGGTGCTCACATTAATTCCGGTTTCTTAAATGGCTTGAATAAAGAAGAAGGAATGAAAGCCGCTATTACCTATGCTGTTGAACATGGTTTTGGTAAATCTAAAGTCAATTTCAAACTACGTGACTGGGTATTCTCTCGTCAACGTTATTGGGGTGAGCCTATTCCGATGGTTTATTGCGAACATTGCGGTTGGCAGCCCATTCCAGAATCCGAGTTGCCGCTGACATTGCCTGAAGTTCCGGATTATCATCCGAATGATGATGGCGAATCTCCGTTATCAAAAGCCGGCGATTGGTTGTGGACTAAGTGTCCGAAGTGTGGCGCTAAAGCTCGCCGAGAAACAGATACAATGCCAAACTGGGCTGGTTCTTCTTGGTATTTCTTGCGCTATTGCGATCCTCACAATTCTGAGGCTTTTGCTTCTAAGGAAGCATTGGATTATTGGATGAATGTTGATTGGTACAATGGTGGTATGGAGCATACAACCTTGCACTTACTGTATTCTCGTTTTTGGCATAAATTCTTGCATGATTGCGGTTTTGTGCCAACTAAGGAACCTTACAATCGTCGAACATCTCACGGTATGATTTTGGCTGAAAACGGTGAGAAAATGTCAAAATCTCGCGGTAATGTGATTAACCCAGATGATATTGTTGCTGCTTATGGAGCAGATACTTTTCGTTTGTATGAAATGTTTATCGGACCGTTTGAGCAAGTGGCTATGTGGTCTGATGAAAGTTTGATGGGGGTCTATCGTTTTGTGAACAAAATTTATACATTGTTCAAAAAAGTTCATGACATTGAGCCGACAAAAGATGATTTGCGGGCAATGCATAAATGCATTCTTGAAGTTACGGAACGTGTTGATCAACTCAAACTTAATACCGCTGTTTCTTCTTTGATGACCTATGTCAATTATTTATCCGGAGTGGAGAAAGTTCCGGCTGAGCTGTATTTGAATTTGTTGAAAATGTTATCACCGTTTACACCGCATTTGGCTGAAGAAATGTGGGCGAGAATGGGTAAAAATACTCTGATTGTGGCTGAAAGCTGGCCGGTTGGTGATAAGGCTTTGGCTGAAGACAATGTGGTGACAATGGCTGTTCAAATCTGCGGCAAATTGCGTGGAACGATTGAAGTTTCTAAAGGTATGCCGCAAGCTGAGATTGAAAAACTGGCTTTGTCCGTTGATAATGTTAAGCGTCAGCTTGAAGGTAAGGAAATTCGCAAAATTATCGTTGTTCCAAATAAGATTGTGAATATTGTTGCCTAATTTGAAGAAAGGATCGGTTATGAACAAAAAAGTGATTTTGAGCTTGGCTGCGGTATTGTTTGTGTCAGCTTGTGGGTTTGAGCCGCTTTATGTTCAAAAACAAAATGATGACGGTTGGTATTTTGGTGGAAAGTTTGATTCCTCAATTACGCAGGAAATGGCTGAAGTTAAAATTCAACCGATTGAGGGGCGTTTCGGTCAGCAAATCCGTAATCATTTGCTTGATTTGCTGACGCCAAAAGGTGTTCCTCAACATCCTAAATATCGTTTATATGCCGAGCTAACAAGCAAAGTTGTGACACAACAGGCTTTGCGCCGAGATATTACGGCAACCAGTGAACGGGTAACCTATCGGGTTAATTATCGTTTAGAGATGGAACATGATGTTTTGGTTAATGGTGACAGTATTGCTTATGTCAGCTATGATTTGTTAGCTAATCCGTATTCAACAACAATGGCCCAGAAAAAGACTGAGGCAGATGCCGCTAAGATTATCGCGAACGATATTGCGTTGCGTTTGGGAGCTTATTTTCATATGAAATACACGCAAAAAGGAAGTGCTGATGATTTTCAAAGCCGCACAGATTGATAAATATTTGAAGAAAAATGATGAAGCAATCAAGGGCTTTATTGTTTATGGGGGCAATGAGGGGCTTGTTGCGGAGTATGTTAAAAAGCTGACTTTAAGTGTTTGTTCAGATTTGTATGACCCGTTTTGTGTGGTTTATTTGTCGGCTGCGGATATTAATGCAGATCCGGGGCTGTTGTTTTCAGAATATAGCAGTCGCTCATTAATGGGTGGGCGACGGGTTATTGTTATTAAAGACGCGGATAATAATTTAACCAAGCATTTTAAAGCGTTGTTGGAGGGAACACCTTCTGATACATTGATTGTTGCATCATCTGTCAGTTTGAATAAGAAATCATCTTTGGTTTCTTTGGGGGAAACCAGAGATGATTTTGGTGTTATTGCCTGTTATGAAGATAGAGATGAAGATATTTTTTCGACGGCGCGATCGGTTTTGGCTGAGAGCGGTGTGGTGATAGGTAATGAGGCTTTGCAGGTTTTATGTGCTCGTTTGTCAAATGATAGAAAAACAAATTTAGGTGAATTGGAAAAACTGGTTACTTATGTGGGAGACAAAAAAAGCGTTACTGTTGATGATGTTCGCGAGGTTATTGCCGATCAATCTTCTTCTAATGCGGATGATATTTGTTATTCGGCCGCCGGAGGCTATAGTGATAAGGCGTTGGCCGCGTATCGAAAGCTTTTGAATGAAGGTGAAGAGCCGATTTCTGTTGTGCGAGCAATGTGGTATCATTTTAGCAAAATCTTGACATGTTTGGCGGCAATGGAAAAAGGCGATAGCCCTGATACGGCGATGAAAAAACTTTTTCCTCGTATTATCTTTTTTAGGGAGTCTGCTTTTAAGCGTCAGTTGGCTTTATGGGGGCGGGAACGTGTGTTTTCTGTTTTGGAGCTTTTGTATAAATGTGAGCGTGATTGCAAAACAACAAATATGCCGGTGCAAGAGTTGGTGTCGTATATGATTATGCAGGTTTCTTCGGCTGCGGCCAGAGCAGCTCGTCGGTCATAAAAAAACTCCGGCAGATGACCGGAGTTTTTTAGACAGAGGCGTTTAGTTCATTTTGTGTTCAAAGCTTTCGCGCAAAGAGCAAGTTGGTACGAATACCATAGCCAAAGCGGAAATACCGATCAGAACATATAATACACGGCTTAAAGCACTCATCGGGCCAAACAAAAAGGCAACCAAATCAAAATTGAATGCACCAACCAAACCCCAGTTGATACCTCCGATGATTGTTAAAATGAGGGCTACATTTTTCCAAAAAGTATTCATGATGTTTACTCCTTATTTTCGAACAATATTTTGCTTTGAATAGTTTAACGATTATGATATATGAAATTTATGATGGTTTTCAATGGACGAAAGATAGGAAATGTATAGCGATAAGTTTAAGAAATTCATTGAAATTTGGCGTGATGAGTTTGCAATGGAACGCTCAATTGATGAGAAAATCTGTCGGGATAAAGACGGAAACCCTATTCCGTGGTATACTTATCCGGCGATAGAGTATTTATCGCAATTTGATTATTCTAAAAAGAAAATTTTTGAATATGGTTGTGGCTATTCATCAATGTTTTGGGCACAGAGAGCTGAAAAAGTTGTTAGTATAGAGGATAATTTTGAATGGCATGCTCGCTGGCAGAAAGAATTTAGTCATCCTCACTTGGATATAAGGTGGCGAGATGAAGGAGAAATTTATGAAAATGCCATTTTTGAAGATGATGATGTTTATGATGTTATTGTGGTTGATGGCAAAAGACGTGCAGAGTGTGCTAAAGCTTCTGTTGTTAAATTGGCTGTCGGAGGAATGATTATTCTTGATGACAGTGACAGAATAAATACATCGCAAGAATATGTGGATGCAGTTCGGGCTTTGCGTCAGGCAGATTTGATTCAGGTTGACTTTTATGGTTTTTGTCCGATGAATAATTACACAAAAACAACATCGCTTTTTTTACGGCGGGATTTTAATTTTGAATCTTTGTATAAAGTGCAACCGATTAATGGTATCGGCAATTTATGGTCAATGAGCCGTAAAGACCGCAAAGAACTTTATCGCCGGCAGAAGTAGCTTGATGTCCCATTCTTTTAGGAATGGGACATCATTATTATGGCATGCATGTACATGTTCGATTGGTATATGCAGAGAATAGAACAAGCCCAACGTCAGGAATTGATTTTCCAATAACGGCGTTACAAGCGTGGTCACAGCCAGTCTCTTCTGTTTTTGAAGAGGAGCCGCTACCAGTAGAGCTGTCGGAAATAATTGTTTTGGGCGTGCATTTATAGCACGGAGTTGTTCCATTGCTTCCAGTTTTAACATCTGCTTGCTTTTCAGAATTTGTGCAAGGGCTTTCTCTGTAATCTGTGAGGTTGGCGCAAGCGCTTGGTGATGTGTAAGCGAATTCAACACATGTTGCATCATCAGTCGGTCCTCCTCCCCCTATTTTTAGTTTATCAAAGTGGTATCCTTTTTCACACCCTACTAATTTGTATGTTGCTCTGATTCCTGAACATTTTGTGCAGCGCGTGCAAATGCCATGCA
Organism: uncultured Azospirillaceae bacterium; assembly: GCA_964383725.1. Classification (GTDB taxonomy): domain Bacteria; phylum Pseudomonadota; class Alphaproteobacteria; order RF32; family CAG-239; genus CAZU01. The sequence goes on from CAYLIN010000003.1 coordinate 26,273, forward strand.
TAGGACACAATAATCTGTTATATTCGTCAGTACAGTCAGGTGTGCAGACGCAGGTTCCGTTGCTGTCTGGTGTGTAGCCATCTCTGCAACCGATGTCTTTATATTTTTGGGGGGCATCGCAAGCTGTGCATGCTGTACACCAAGAATTTTCCGGACATTCGTTTAACGTATGGTCAGAGCAATTTTCTGTGCAGATGCAAGCGCTTTTGCTGGTTTGAGCGTTTTTCCCATTGGTTGTTGCGCCTGTCGGACAAGATTTACAGCTTGATTCATTGCTTTTTCCTATTTCATCTAAATAGGTATCAGCCGGACATGGATCACATAACCAGGATGTTGTGTTTTTGTAGTATCCTTTATTGCATAAACAACTACTGTAGCATGTCTTATCACCGAATTGGTGGGCTGTACATTGTGCATTACTCAAAGGGGTGTCAACATATCCGGTGTTTATTTTGTTACAAGCTTTTACAGTACATGAATAGCATGTTATATCCCCCATTTGGGAAACCCGTATACCGTCTTCATAGGATTCACAGGCCTCTTTAAGCCCATCACCACAACTTATTTTAACACATTGGCCTAAGCCTATGTCATACCCGTTTTTACAACTTGTTATTCTGTATTTGGTTACTCTTTCTGCTCCGCAACCGGTTGTGCAGCTTTCATAGGTGGCATTAGGATCTGATTGGTCAGTCAGGGTATATTTAGAACAATCGTTTGTATTTTTACAAACGCATCTTCCGCAAACATCCAGTCCGGAATAACCCTTTGTTTCATGCGTATAGCCATCAGAGCAAGAGGTTACACCGGCTGTATAACCAGACAGACATGTGCGTAAACGAGGGCATGTTATGTCGTGTATGCCTGTTTCTTCGATATATTTAGAATTTTTTACCCATCCGTCTTTACAGTCTGTAACTCTGTATTTTGTGACGCCTCCGGAGGTGCATGATTTACATTCTTCTCCATTAGCTTCATCACAAGAAGTTTTGGTATACTTCGTACAATCATTTTCACAAGCTGTACCAGCAGCATTCATGACATAAGGATTGTTACAGGTACATTTGTATTGATAGGTCGCTTCAGGAACACGTGCAGGAGTTACAGTACACGGAGCACCACAAGTCCCATTTGCAATGGTTGATGAGCTAAACTTATATTCAGTCGGACAACTACATTTATAGTGGATACCATCATCATCCGTACATGATTGGCACGTCGCGGTGTCCTTGGTTACATAGATATTATATGAATCTTGGGTGAGGTTATATTCGGCAGGACAACTACATTTTGAGAAATGTGTTGTTGAAGAACTCCAAGCGGAATTTGAGCTTTTGGTTGTTACAACGCATGTCTCCCCGCCCACTTCTTTAGGGGCAGCACACTTTGAGCGGTCATATTTATAATAACTCATATCACAGACGCATTTATCATAACAAACTAAACCGCCAGGATAAACTTTGCGTCCTTCTCCGACAGAGTGT
>CAYLIN010000004.1:0-27381 GCA_964383725.1 uncultured Azospirillaceae bacterium
AAAAAGAATTAACCATCAAAAAAAAGCGTAAAACTGAAAAAATCAGAAAAACACCACCCTAAAATGCTCAAATTTTCGCTATCATAAATTTATTTTCTGAAAAAAGACATAAGCATCGTTTGCGATTCTTAAATAAGACTTTAGTTGATAAACAAAAATGCGCCCCTTTGCAGGAGACGCATTTTGTTTACTTCATGCGGGAAAAATTTCCGCCTTCCTCATATTTGAACCAATTGTATCTGGTTCGAACCATTTCATTGACACGAGGAGAAAGACGAGAAACAACTTCGATTTGCTGAGGCTCTACAACAACAAGAGCGCCGTTATCAAACGAAATTGCCAGAACACACTGCTCGCCATTAGACAACTCAACAGTTGCTAAACGGAAAACAGATTGCTTAACGCGGCCTCTCCAAAACAACTTAGCTTCAGCCAAGCAACTTTCGGAAACAAAACCGCCAAGCAACTCAGCAGCCCGATCGAACACGACATCTGTTGCCTGCTCAGACAAGAAAATATCGTCATCACTGACAAGTTCGGCATGCCAAACACCTTGTTCATCTTTACTCAGCCAATAGGTCAGAATAGCTACAAGGTAATATTCGCAACGTCCCAATGGATTAATGTAGCGAACGGTTTTGACAGCTCCGAAACTCTCAAGTCCCTTACGATAGGTAATCCCGGGAGCCCAGACAGGCTTGCCGCTTCGCACAAAATGAATTTCTTCATCTTGGCTGAGACACAACTGAAAGAACATATTGGGTTCCAGTTCTTCTTCCAGACAAAACAGCTGGAATTCCGCAGATGTGACAAACGCCTCAAAGCGCTCTGCACGAGGAACACCTCTTTTAAAGTGTTTTTTGTAGTTGTTTGAGGCTTGCTCTACACGGGGATTAGGTCCCACAGTTCTAATGGAATAATTCATAAAATAAATATTAATTAGATTAGTTTGCAAAGAAAATACCATTTTTAGACAAAATTGTCAACACAAAATAGTTAATCTTCGACATCAAAATCTAAAACCCGCACAACAACATCATAGTCAAAACCGGCTCGACACAAGGCAGCAATATCCTTTGCACGGCGTTCTTTTCGAGCATTCTCATCAGTACAAAACGGACCAATCCGTTTTTTTCGAGCCAATTTTAACGCTGCTTCAAACGTATCATACTCCTGCCCGTCTAAGATATCTGCAACAATATCTTCTCCGATTCCTTTTTCACGCATTTTCCCTTGAATATAACGAGGTGATTTTCCCGCATTGACATAGCTCTTGACTTTCATCTCACAATAACGTTTATCATCCAAATAACCATAGCGCTGAAATTCTTCCAACAATTCTTCAATCCAGGCAAAAGCCTCATGCTTATCAAAATCCTTATTTTGATAAGCATAGTCATTGACACGTCGTTGCAACACTTGACGCAGATTCGCAACAGAGCTTTCAAAGCGCTTTAAATAATATAAAGCAATATTCTTTAAGCGCGACCGAGTAATCTTACGCAAAACTTTATTTTTTTTTCGCGGAGCGTCTTCTTCCAACACTTGAAAAATCCTTAAATTTAGATTATACCCATAACAAATTAACATTATAAAGGATATTGACATAATGCCCACACAAAACAACCCTATTTTTGACTCTTGTGCGTCTTTTTTCATTGATAACGGCGCTTATCAAGGACGCCTTATCCGCCTAAACCCCATTTTGGATACCATTTTAAGCAAACATCGTTATCCCAAGCCGGTTGCTGCTGTTGTCGCAGAAAGTACGGTATTGGCCGCTATGTTAGCCAGCACATTAAAATATGACGGCTTATTTACCCTACAAACCAAAAGTGATGGAGCCGTCTCTATGGTCGTTGTTGATGTAACATCTGACGGCAAAATCCGTTCTTGCGCCAGATTCGATGAAGAACATTTGGCAAACAATCAAGAACTCCGTAAAACGAGTGGAGAAGTTGAAGCTGCCCCTCACCTCATGGGAAAAGGATATCTGGCTTTTACAGTAGACCAAGGACCGGATACGGATTTATATCAAGGCATTGTTGACCTTCAAGGAAAAAACTTAACAGAATGTGCCTTACGCTATTTCAAGCAATCAGAACAAATTGACACAGACCTGAAATTATTCTTACAAGCTCCGGAAGGCGAGAGCGAAAGCTGGTTTGCAGCAGGAATCATGCTTCAAAAAATGCCGATTGATGGCGGAAAAATCGAGCTTTCGGAAGAAGAACAAGTCGAAGCTTGGAACGAAGCAAAAATCTTCATGGAAAGCCTGACCGCCGACGAGGTCTTTAATGCTGACCTTACAAACGAAGATATTCTGCATCGCTTATTTCATGGCAACAACTTACAAATTTCAAACAACAAAAATTATAAATTTGGTTGTCGTTGCAGTCGCGAAAAACTATTGCAAACACTGGCTACATTTTCCGAAGATGACATCAATGCAATGGTTGAAAACAATAAAATTACAGCCACTTGTCATTTCTGCTCCGAGGAATATTGCTTTGAAAAAGGTGAACTAATTAAGCAATAGCTTAACCAGTTTTTAATGAATCTCCTTTATTCTGTACAGAAGCTCCATCATGGGCTTCTGTAACTTTATTTAAACCGGATGAAAAAAATGAAGATGATTAAAAAATTTTTACCTGTTTTCTTTTTAAGCGCCCTCGTCAGCGGTTGCGCCTTGTTTCAACAAAACAATGAAACAACTCCTCGCTATACTGAACCGCGCTACAACACGGAAGAACCGATACAACTCAAGGTGAACAAAGTCCAAATCATTTCAGAATTCACCCCAACATTCACTCGTCCGAATGTCGAACATTTGTTTCCGGTTTCCATTGAAAAGACAGCCAAACTTTGGGCAAAAGACCGCTTGAAAGCAGCTGACTTTTCCAGTGAAAAAACAGCTGAAGTCATCATTAAAGACGCCAGCGTCACAGAAGAAATGGAAAAAAGCACTCAAGTTTTCTACAAAGATCGTGTAAAATATCGTGCAACATTGGTTGTCGTTGTCAAAATTGCAGATCCGCGTAATTTATCCCGCGCAGAAACAGAAGTTCAAGCTTGGCGTGAGCTCATCATTCCGGCTGATACAGACATCGCAGAAAAAGAAAAATATTGGAATGGTATGGTTACAAAATTGTTTGAAGAATTTAACGCCAAGATGACATCAAACATTCATCAATACTTAAATATGTACATCATCAATAACGAATTGGTACCGACTTATTACTAATTAAAAACATGAGCCGATTGGGCATCACTGCTGAAATTAAATGTTGGAATTTTGATTTCTCGCTGATGTCCATCGGCTAAAATTTTACAACTTCCATAAAAAACAGCATGCGGTGTATCTAACGGTGCTTCGGATGTAAACTCAAAATATTCTCCAGGTTCAAGCTCCGGGAGTTCGCCCTTAAAACCAGCTGAAGTATCACTATAGCGATTTCCTCTTTCATCGGTAATATTCCAATCTTTACCGACCAGCTGAATTTTACGATCCGAATTATTTTCAATACAAAGATAATATCCCCATAAATACTTTTTTCCGGATACAGCATCCATTAAAACCGGGCAGGCTGAAACAGTAATTCCATCAGTTTTACTTACGGAAAATTCCTCAACATCAGCCATTTTTTGCTCCTCATTACGGTTACCTTATGCATTAACCTTTAATTAACCTTTTTTTGATTCGCAAGAAATGAGTCTGTTATCCCCAAGGTTATACCCAAATAAAAAATATGCAAAAAAATAAGGGAGGAAAACCTCCCTTAAAAACATAGCTTAAAAATGTTATTTAGCTAACAAATCTAAAAGTTTTTGAGTAGCAGCTTCGGCTGTTATATTTTCAAAAACAGCATATTCATTTGCCAAGCGATCAAGAGCCTGTTCATAAATTTGACGTTCACTATAAGACTGTTCTGCCAAATTTTCGTTACGATGCAAATCACGAATAACTTCAGCAATCGCAACAGGACTCCCTGAATTAATTTTATTTTCATATTCCTGAGCACGACGAGACCACATAACTTTTTTGACTCGAGCCTTTCCTTTCAAAGTCGTCAAGGCTTCGCTCATTGTATCTGCCCCTGAGATTCTGCGCAAACCAGTGGTTTCAGCCTTAGCCATCGGAATACGCAAAGTCATCTTATCTTTTGCAAAATTAACAACAATCAGCTCCAGTTCCGAACCAGCAACAGTCTGTTTGCTGATATCAGAAACTTTTCCGACACCATGTGCCGGATAAACAACATAATCACCGGAGCAAAACGGATTTTTTACTGTAAATTTTTTATTCATTCCTCACATTCCCATACAAGAGATTTTGTTAAAAACCAAACTGTTTTTAACAATGACAGGCACACCATACCACAAAAAAAGGTTTAAATCTAGTCAAAAAATAAATTTTGTCAAAAAAATTTCATCTTAACCCAAAATTAAAACATCCGGATATAAAATAAAACAATGGTAGATTTGCGTCTGAAAGGATAAACATGTCAAAAGTGTTCAAAAATATTTTCTTCTTTTTATGCCTTTGTTCCATATCTGAAACAACCCAAGCATCTGTTGTGCCAGACTACGCAAGCAATAACTACCAAAATCATGAACTCAGTCGTTCTGAAAAAAAATGTCTCGAAGAAGGATACAAGATTACTTACGCCAATTGCTCCAACCAAACGGCACCGGCAGATCGCTGCCCACACCATGATGCCTACTACCGCAGTTGCTCTCAAGAACAATGGTGCCGAAACAATAATTACACATTTTTAGCTGAAGATTGTAAACGTCCGTTATATCCGGTCAAGATGTGTGCCAACAAATTCCCGTTATACCGTATTTGTCAGGAAAATCCTGTCAAAGCCTGCCAAAATAGCGGCTACAAATTCAAAGACGAATGCAAACTGACAGACAAACGTTGCCCTTATTCTCAAGATTACGGCATCTGTTGTGGAAGTTGTCCTGAATTTTCACACCGCATAGACAACATCCCTGAAGGATATGTCGCAGATGGTGAAACTTGCAAAACTTGTGATGATGTTGTCATGACAAACATTAAACCTGCTGCTTGCGAAGGCTTTCAAGCTTGCCGCTTTGGTCCTTTATCTCCACAAACACCATCTTGCCGCCAAGGAAAAAAGACACTATACAGCGCGTGCAAATCAGCAGAAACACTTTGTCAAGAAAACGGATACACACAAAATACATGTAGTGAAACAGAAGATGCTCAGGACTGCCCGCAAAACAGTTCCTACAAAAAATGCTCGACCAACTGTTTCAAACTGGCTAAAAAACTGTATCCCGAAGCTGATATTATCGCTACAGACACACAAAATCCAATATTAAATTTAACAAAAACAGAATTACGCAGTCTCAGTGGTCTGACGGAAACCAGTTGCAAAAACCTTACCAGAGCAACAGCAGAATTTACAATCAACAGCGAAAACATGGAACAATATCAAAACCTTATGGAACGCGATATTGAAAACATTATTATCAAATTAAACTATGAAGAACCGATTCCCTTACCGGCAAACGGAAAAATGAAAAATGTCAAAATCATTTTCAGTGGTAATCTGCCGGACTGTCCATTAGAATCAAGAAAAACAGAAATAACCGGAACAGTAAACTTCATCGGCGCGCCGACATTATGCATGAACTTCAACGTCGCTCCGGAAGCTAAATTATTAACTGATGGTTCTATTAAAGGCGATATAGATATTGGAAAAGATGCAGCTTTAGGTGTCAAAGGAAATGTCAACGGCTATCTGAAAACAGACAACTACACTGAAGTTCTCATTAAGGGCAATCTTAGTTATAATGATCCCGCGAACAACCAACCTGAAGATGCCGGAATCATTTTCGGTTGCAACAACAAAGTCAAAATAGAAGGTGGCATTTTTGCCGACACAACTTCTATCGTGATTCGCCCTTGGACAACAATGGATGTTGCCAAAATTGAATTAAAATCAACAAGCAACAATCTTAAACTTCCCAACACATTATCCAGTCTGCACATACATAAGAACTCAAAATTGTTCAGTACTTATGGCAGTGGTGAATCACAAATTATATTCCCATTAATTGAAAATGATGCCGCTAACGGCTGCGAAGATAAATATTACATTCATCTGGGTTCTTCCGTTAACGAAAACGAACAAAACATCACATTGGAACCAACTAATCTTTTAGATGGAAAATGGACTTGCCGAACACTCCCCTACAATCAGCAACAATGCTATTAAGGATTAACATTCGGAGAGTAAATTGTTTCTGGATTAGCTGAATTACCAATCGCATTCAAATCCTTTACGGGATAAGCTTGCACATCATAAACCATACCATTAGCTTCCATTAATGTATTCTGAAAATCTTTTCCTAAATCGTTTGATGGAAGCTCCTTTGTTTCAGCAGAAACAGAGGGGATACCCTTATCTATAGAAACGCTCGGAACTTCCGATTGGCCATCTTCAGTGGTTTCTCCATCTCTCACATCTAAATCTGGCAACGGATTTCCTAACGGATTAACAGCGCCATCCGGCTGTTCTACAACAAAAGCATCTGTCTTCCCGTTAGCCTTTTTAGCTGCACCATAAACAATCGTCGGAGCTGTTGTCGCTTTTTCTTCCGCAATTGCAGCCTCAGTATTCATACTTTTTGCTTGAGCATTAACAGCACACAACGCCCAAACTAAAAATGTCAAATTTCGTAATCCCTCACCCATAGACATTCTCCAAATGTTTATTAAACTTTTAGTGAGATAATCATCAACAAGAAAAAAACAAGCAAAATACCAAATAAAAATAATGAAAATTTAAACATTTTATGCTATTCTGAAAGTATCAATAAAGGAGAAAAGCATGTCATCAACAATCGGTGCAATCGGACAATATCAACTCACGCTTCAACAAGTGCAAATGAAGCTGATGAAAAACACGATGGACATGCAACAACAAGCCGTCGAAATCCTGTTATCACCAGACAACAGAAGTGTCGCCCCATCAGAAACTCTCGGTCAAAATATTAATATCTCTGTTTAGAAACTAAGCATAACGACAAACGCCATCGTCAACAAAGAAGATAACGTAAATTTCACGACACCCCAAATCGACTGAAAAACCATAATTCCCCAGTCCAAGGTATCTCCGTCATCTTTATAAACTTTCTTAAAAGAAAAAATGTAAATCACAGAAACAAACAAAATAAACAGATATAAATGATAATCCTTAAAAATGGCAGAAATATCAACAGCCTCTTTGGTCACCATACAAAAAACACCAAAAACAACCCCCAACAACACCAATGGATTAAAAATGATTCCGGAGGTAAAAAGAGAAATCAACCCTTTTATCATAACTCTGTTACACGCCCCCAGATTCGTCGGCTCAGATATTTAGAATCCGTATCAAACTGTGACGGCCAAACACAACGAGTTTTAGCTTTCACCCCGCGGGAAACCGTAGGAACAACCAACATCAAATTACCACGCTTTTTAACAGATACGGTCTTCTTCCGATGCCAATCCAAATTCATTTGCTCAATTTGCATAAAACCTCCTGACACAGTTAAATACAACTGTATCTAAAGTTTAGCTTCTAATTGTAAAGAAAAGTTTAATTATACCCTGTTAAACCGTTTTTGCTCCGACATATCCTTCTGTATTTTCAAGAGGCTGACGAACTATCGCATTAACTTGCTCAGACAACGCAGCATCATCAGCCCAAACCCAAACCTGTATTTTCGGCTCGGTTCCTGACTTTCTGACCAAAACGCGCCCTTGCTTTCCGATCATTTTTTCACCCTCTGCAATTGCTGCTTGAAAATCAGATGTTTCATATGCTTTTCGCATTTTTTCATTATCAGAAAAAATACTATCAATACGCAGTTTCGGCATTGGTTGATACAGGGGAAAAATCTGGCTCATTTTCTTATTCATGCCAATAAAAGCTTGAACAAACAACAATGCCGTCACCAAACAATCACCGGTTTTAGAATAATCTGCCGCCACCATATGTCCGGATTCTTCACCTCCGAAATTTGCCCCGATTTTTCTCATTTCATCAATCACATAACGTTCTCCGACAGCAGAACGAACGCACTGAATACCATGAGTTTCCAAAAAACGATCCAATCCCGGATTAGAAACGATAGTTGCCACAACCGCATTAGCATTCAATTCACCGATAGACTTACAATATTGTCCTAAGAAAGCCAAAATCTGATCACCATCAATCTTTTTACCTCGTTCATCACAAACAATAATCCGATCCCCATCACCATCAGCAGCAATTCCCAAATCAGCAGCATTTTCCCAAACCGCTGCACACATTTTTTCCACATGTTGAGAACCACAATCATCGTTAATATTCCGTCCGTTGGGCTCACAGGCTAAAGAGACAATATCAGCTCCCAATTTGCGAAAAACAGCCGGCATAATCTTTGAAAAACACCCATTAGCACAATCAACAACAATCTTCACCCCTCTAAAAGGATTTCTTCGCTTAACGGCACGCAATACCGTAGTGACATATTCATCAACAGCCTGAGGATACGCAATCACCGAACCGATACAATCCTTGTTATACTCAAAATTTCCCTGAGCAACACGCTCTTCCAAATGAGAGGTAATATCATCAGAAAATTTATTACCATCAGCCGTAATGAGCTTGATACCATTATCCGTATATGGGTTATGAGAAGCCGTAATCATCACTGACATATCCACATCAAGCTTAGGCGTTAACACAGTCAAAGCTGGCGTTGGAATAACCCCCATTTGCAAAATATCAATCCCTTGAGCTGCAAAACCGGCAATCATCGCTGCCTCCAACATATCACTTGATAGACGAGTATCTTTCGCTATTGCCACCCGCTTTTTTTCCAGACAAATCTGCTGAGCAGCAGCCATCGCCAATGACATAGCAAAATCAACCGTCATCGGATAAACATTTGCTACCCCGCGCACCCCATCTGTGCCGAACAATTTTCCTGTCATATGTCCCTCCTCATTATCAATCAACAATTAAATTCTAAAAGACATACTTTGAAATCTCAAGCTAAAAACCAAAATATCCGCCAATGTTTTCTTTAAATCAGACAATTTTACATTCTGTTCTATTCATAAATAAAAAATTAACATAGAATTATTAAATTATAGGAATATAATATAAGTATAAAAAATCTTTTGTTGAGAGGTTATTATGAAATATCTGATAGCTTTGTTTTTAAGTTGTGGCTTATTCTCATCAATTCCAAAAGCGAAAGCCCAGGAAAATGGTGTAGCATACACAAAAGAAGTCAAACAGAGAGATATTCTTCCCGAAATCAGCAAAGCCATCGGACAATCAGCTCTGCAAAACATTACCGGCGCCGAACAAATCTTCTGCTATCAAATCACAAACAAACCGGAAAACTACACCGGTTATACAATTGATGGGATGGCCATTGTCGGCTTTTGCGGTGTTATAAATAATGAACTGAAAAACATGGTCACGACAGAACTTTTTGCCAATCCGGACAATGTTTTATTCAATGAAACGGAAGATTGCATTATCCGCCCGCAAATCATGTTGCGTTTTGTCCGTGGCGTTGACATGACAGATGTTCTTCTGTCTTCGCCTTGTCATGCATTTGCCATTTTCTATGGAGGCAGAATTAATGCATTCAACGCCAAACCGGCAGCTCCGGTAATTGATGCTCTGGTAACACCTCTAATCAAAAGCCGCATTGACTTTGCTTCTCCGGCCTTATTCAACCAACTTCTTCCTGTTGGCATTGCCCAAACAGATGAGCAAAAACAATTGCTTCAACAAAAAAATGCCCCCATCCGCAATTGGTTGAAAGAACAACCGGAAGAAAGCACAAACCAACCCAAACGCAACGGTTGGAACAAAGTTAATCTTAAATTACAAGGAAAATAATAACTACCATTACCAAGCCCGATACTTGTCGGGCTTATTTTTTATTTGCTACTCAGTCAAACAACCAACATCCTCGATATACCATAACAAAAAAACAAGCCTCATTCTGTTAGAATGAGGCTTAACTGAAATGAATACAACTGCCTCTAATGAAGGCAACGCAAAAACAAATACTTAAGCTATTTTATCAATTGATGCATCAATCAACTTATCCTGCTCACTTTCCGTCAGATTATCTTTTAATGCTGTTTTAACAGCAGCAATCGTTAACAAAGCGGCCTTTGATGAAAGTTCCTGAACAGCTTTATCCTGAGCAGCAACAAGACGCATTTTTGCATCTTTTTCCTTAATGGCCATATCTTTTTCAAGCTTAGCCATATTTTCTTTTTTTATAAAACTAATTTCTTTTTCAGAACGGTTCAAGATTTCCTGAGCTTCAAGCTCTGCATCTCTATATTTCTTTTCATACTGAGCCAACAACTTTTGAGCATCTTCCTTTAAAGTAGCCACTTCCTTAATATGCTCAGCAATCATTTCACCACGACGCTTTAACAGCGAATAAACAATCTTTCCGATAGGACGAGCCAATCCGAGAACGACCACAACAAAAGACATTGCCACCCAAAACTCAGCGCTCTGATAAAATACCTCTCCATGATCAGCTAATTCATGAGCCGTATTTTCCAAAACTTCCGCAACACTACCTGCTGCATTCAAAACAGCATCTTGCGTTGCATCAATAATCTCCCGTCCGGGAACGTTGTCTTCCATTGCCATTGTTATTCTTTCACTGTCTGGTCAACAGCCTTACGGATTTGTGCTGTACTGACCTTTAATCCCAATTTTTTAATAACTTCTGCTGCAAGTTCCACCGACATTTCTTGCACCTGCTGCAAAGCTTTTTCCTTTCCGGCAGCAATTTTCTTTTCACCTTCGGCTATTTGTACAGCCAATTCGGCGGACAAATCAGCCTGTTTACGCTCCATCAGATTCTTTAAATCCTGCTGCGTTTTTTGTAATGACTGATTCGCATTATTGGTGGCTTCTTGCAAAGCCGTATGATACTTTTCTAGAGATTTTTCAGCTTTCTCTTTAATTTCAGCAGCCTTTTGTAAATAATTATCAATCTTCTCTTTCCGAAGATTAATCATTTCAGCAATCCGCGGAATAATTAACTTACTCATAATAAACAGCATCGTAAAAAAGCTGATACTGAGCCAAAACAGTTGAGACGGAAAAACGCTAAAATCCAATTGAGGCATCAAAATACTCCTTACAATTTCGCCAACCGGATTAGGTGGAGAAAACCTCCACCGTTTCCGATTAATGAAAGGCTTAGTTACCTGTCAACATGACCAAAGCAATAACCAAAGCATACAAAGCAATAGCTTCGACAGCAGCAAAGCCGGCCCAACCATAAATATCAACGTCTTTTTTAACTTGAGGATTGCGACCAACTGTAGAAATAATTGTTGTCCAAACCTGAGTCACACCCCAAGCAGCAACAGTCATTGACAATGCGCACATACCTGCACCAACATAAGCTAACGGTTCCATGTTAATTCCTTTCTAAAAATAAATAAAACTTTCTCAACACAATAATTATGTCTTAAACCCTAAAAATTTATTAAGCCTCTCGGCGTTTTTTAGTGCTCGTGCAATGCATCGCCTAAATAAATACAGCTCAACACGGTATAAATAAAAGCTTGCAACAAAGCAATAAACATTTCAAAACAAACAATACAACTGTTAAACAAAACCGGAACAATACCAGCCGCCCCTAAAGCAACAACAAAGCCGGCAATAATTTTAAGCATAATATGCCCAACTGTCATATTTGCCACAAGACGCACAGTCAAACTAAACGGTTTTGATAAGAACGAGATCATTTCAATCGGAACAATCAACGGTGCCAAAGCAAACGGAATTCCTTTAGGCAAAAAGGTTCTGAGCCACCCTATTTTTTTCTTTTTAATTCCGATAACAATATTAAAGCACAAAGCAATCAGAGACAAACTCCCGACAGCCGTCAAATGAGAAGTAAACGTAAAGGCATACGGAAACAAACCGAGCAAATTACCAAAAGCCACAAAGAGGAATAATGTAAAAATAAAAGGAAAATAGCGCAAACCTTCAACCCCGACATTTTCCTTTAACAAAGAGGATACAAACTCATAAATACTTTCGGGAACAGACTGTGCCACAGAAGGAACAATCGCTCGCTTGCGTAAACAAAGCCCCAACAACAAAGAAGAAACAACAACCGCAAGCACCATAAATAAAGATGAATTCGTAAAAGAAACATCAACACCGCCAACCTCAAGAGGGATAATTGGCTTAATTACAAATTGTTCCATAGGACTGGACACGTCACTTACTCCTTCTTCCTAGCATCCTCGCTTTTTACAAAACGATACACATTCAAAACACCGGCCGCACCACCAAAAAACAAAAACAAGACCATCAACCATGGTTTTGTTCCGAACAGCATATCTAAAAAATACCCCAATGCAGCTCCGACCAAAACACCGGACAACAACTCCGTCCCCACCCGAAAACCGGCTTTTGAAGCATACGAGAATTCGGATTCTTTTTTCTGTGCGCGCAAAGAAGCTTCTTTTGCTTTCAGTTTATTAATTCGCTGTTCCAGTTCTTTAATATCGTTCGGCATTTTACTCATAACAAACACCTCATACACTATAACGGAGTTATTAAAGAAATCCTAATTTTTTGGCATTTCGGAGGATTTTTGAACATCATCCTCAGTATTTTCAACAACACTGCCCTCATCAAGCACCACACCTGTTTCTTTAACCTCGGCAACATTATTATTTTCCTCATCTACAGACAATAATACGTCAATCAAATCAAGCGTTACACCACCGGAAACAAGCTCTCGCTTTCCATTTGCAGCAACAATAAAAGATGGCGTCCCTTGAATACCGAGTTGAGAAATTCCGGTTTGCCGATTTTCCAAAATCAAACGAGCCGCCTCATCATCATGTAAACAAGCCTCTCCTTTATCAATATCCACACCACTCAATGCAGCATATTGTTTCAAAACTTTCTGAGGATTTTGCGCAAACCCCCAATCACGTTGTTTCTTAAACAGCACTTCAACAAACGGAAAATATTTCTCATCATCCACACATTCAGCCAATAATGCCGCATCCATAGACAATTTTTCAAGCGGGAAAGGAACAAACACAACTCGAACGAGACCTTTACTTACATATTTTTCCACGATCTTCGGCAAAACCTGAAGATGAAAATCTGCACAATGAGAACACCCGAAAGAAGAATATTCATAAATTGTCACCGGAGCATCCGCTTTGCCGACAGAATGAATTTCAGGCAACGCCAAATCAGCTGGAATTTGTTTGGGTGAGGCAACATCCTGAGCATAGGCGGAACGAGCCAAAACGATCTGTTCGCCATTAAAAACAAACCCTTTTACAGATAAATACATACCCGCCACAATAAGATAAACAACCACCAGCGCAATCGTTGAACTCAAACTTCTAATGATATTTTCAAATTTCATTTTTATTTTTCTCACTTTTTGTCTGCCCCAGCACTTGACATCCGAGATTAACCAAAACCTCCCTAAGTGCCGGATTTTGCACATCTTCGCTTAGTTCCCTAATATAATTTTCTTCTTCCGGAGTTACAAGCGTTTTTTCCATTCGTTCACATGTATATTGCTTCGGCTCTACAACTTCCAACGAACTGTTTTGAACAACCTTCAATCGACCAACAGCAGCATAGCCAAAGAAAGCATTTGCTTTCTGCACAATCATTTTTTCTTTATGCTGTAACTCCAAAGCAAACGCACCAGAAGGAACCTCTACCACCAAGAGCCCGTTCACTTTTTCTCCTTTTTTAAAATCAACTTTTTGTGGCACAGAAAAAGCAGCCAAATCGCCTCCGACGATTTCCGCCCAATGAAGCAAAATATCAGCCCCCACAAATCCTCTAGCCCCCAAGACATGCCGAGCAAAAGGCATCAATGTTTGCCCCAATGCCGTCAAATCATGAGTTCGTCTTTCTCCAATTTTCTCTTTTATATCTTCATCCATCATATTCGCAAGTTAACAAACTCTATCAACAAGGGCAAGCCTTTTATTGACTATTAAACACACACGCCTATAATTCGAAATATCTTGGAGGAAAACATGGAATGGCAACAAATTATACAAGCCGTTTTATCACTGATATTTGTTATCGGCTTACTATTTTTAACACTTTGGCTATTCAAATATTGTGAAGCCAAAGGCGTTAAAAACAAATTTATTCGAAACCTCAAAAATGGAAACCGCCTGAATATTATCGAATTTAAAAGATTAGACACGAAAAACGCTCTAATTTTATTCCAATGCGATTCTCAGGAGTTTTTAATTTTGCTCGGAACATCCGGCAATACAGTTCTTCCGCTTACCCCAAATACATCGAGTAAAAAAGCATGACCAAAAGAATTTTCCATCACGTTATTTTAACCATAAGTTTGCTGATTTGTTTTTATCCTGACGCAGCTTTTTCCCAAAGCTTAACACTAAACATGGCTGACGCACAAGGCGGTTCAGCCTCTGCAAGAATTTTCAGTGTTATGATGATTATCACGGTTCTGTCTCTAGCACCGTCAATTCTCATCATGATGACATCCTTCACCAGAATATCCGTTGTCTTCTCAATCACTCGCAGTGCACTGGCAACCAACTCCACCCCTCCCAATATGGTTTTGGTGTCTTTAGCACTTTTCCTGACTTTTTTTGTTATGACACCCACATTTGAACGAGTCTGGGATGAGGGAATAGAACCGATTATCAATGAAAAAGTTGAACTCATGGACGGATTAGAAAAAGCAGCCATCCCTCTAAAGGATTTTATGGTGAATAACACGCGCGAAAAAGACCTTCTGTTATTCAGCGACTTATCCGGCGAAAAACCGGCAGAAGAAGTTGCGCAAACGCCATTAAAAATCGCGATTCCGGCATTCATGATAAGTGAACTACGGCGCGCCTTTGAAATCGGTTTTCTCATCTACGTTCCGTTTCTGATTATTGACATGGTCATCGCCTCGGTATTAATGTCCATGGGTATGATGATGCTCCCCCCGACAGTGTTAGCTCTTCCGTTCAAAATAATTTTCTTTGTTTTGGTTGATGGCTGGTATCTTTTAGCCGGATCATTGATAAACAGTTTTAAATAACACGAAAAGAAGACTTTCCATTTAATAACTGACAGATTTGCATTTATTTCTAAAATTAATGCTGTAAGATAAAAGAAAATAAATAGATTTTGCAAAACTGGAGAGATTATGGCAAATCTGGATGAAGATTTTGACAAAGACGACACTGCAGCACCGGTCGAAAACGTAAACAGAAAAAAAATTCTTCTGTTCTTAATACCTGTTTTGGTCGTTATCGGCTTGGCTGTTGGCTTGCATTATGCTTTTAACAAAAAACACGGCACCACAGCCAACTACAGTGTAGTAAATATATCCTCAGAAGAGGCCGGCGCCTCTGGCGGAGTAACCGTATTTTATGACTTGCCGGAAATCAGTGCACGTCTTAAATCAAAAGGAAAGCAAACAAACGTTACACTGAAAATCAATCTGGAATTATCTAACGTCGAAGACGCCCAACAAATTGAAGCTCTGCTCCCAAGAATAAACGATACAATCTTATCACATACGGTTGAGCTGACTGAAGACGAAATTTCTGGCGTCAGCGGTTTGTACTGGTTAAAAGAAGAACTTCTATATCGCATAAATTTATTAATTGCTCCGATACGAGCCAACAACATAAACTTCAAAAATTTTGAAATTCAATCTGCTGAAAACAAGTAGGGGACAAACAAGTGGCAGAAGAAACAACAAATAAGAACTGGGCAGATTCAATAAACATCAAAGATAGTGAAGAGAATAATGCCTCAGATTTAGACATTGCCGATTCTAAAATCCTAAATCAGGAAGAAATTGACAGCCTGCTGGGATACAGTCATGACGATGATGTCGAAGTAAAAGAAATGAAAACAGGTGTTCGCGCCATTTTGAATTCTTCAATGGTTTCTTATGAACGCTTACCGATGTTGGAAATTGTCTTTGACCGCCTCATTCGTTTAATGGCAACTTCATTGCGTAACTACACTCAAGATAACGTTGAAGTATCTCTCGACAGCATTGAATCAATGCGCTTTGGCGAATATATCGATTCTTTAACCTTACCAACATTGTTAAATGTCTTTAAAGCTGAAGAATGGGACAACTACGGCTTAATGTCCTTGGATAGCGCTTTAATTTATTCAATGGTAGATGTTCTTCTCGGCGGTCGCCGTGGAACAGCTGCTATGCGTATAGAGGGCCGCCCATATACGACCATTGAGCTTAATATCGTTAAAGAGATGATCCGCTTGATCTTATCAGACCTGTCAACAGCCTTTGACCCTATAACATCCGTTAATTTTGCGTTTGATCGTTTGGAAACCAATCCTCGTTTTGCAACAATATCTCGTTTATCCAATGCAGTTATCGTTGCCCATTTGCGCGTTGATATGGAAGATCGCGGCGGCAAAATAGACTTAATGATTCCCTATGCCACACTGGAACCGGTACGTGAATTGTTGCTGCAAATGTTCATGGGCGAACGTTTTGGACGTGACACCATCTGGGAAAATCATCTAATGACGCAACTCTGGGAAACAGATGTTGAAATTCAGGCCGTTTTAAAAGAAATTCCGATAAAACTGGGAGAAATATCGTCATGGAAAGTAGGATCTTTTCTACCTTTGGATATGAATCCTAATGAAAAAATAAATGTTGTTTGTGGTGACGTACCTTTGTTAGAAGGCTCCATGGGACGAAAATCGAACCACATCGTCATAAAGGTTGAAAGAAAGGCCGAAAAGAATGGATAGCTTAGAACTATTAATCAATCTGGCAATCATAGCATTATTGATTCCCATGATTATATATGCTTACCGTCTTAATAAAAACTTGGAAATCTTAAGACAAAATCAAAACAGCTTGGCCAAATTGGTTGAAGCACTCAATGAGGCAACCTTCAAAGCTGAAAACAGTATTCCTAAATTAAAATCAGCAACAGAACACTCTTCCGAAAACCTGAAAGAAGTTGTTGACAGTGCAAAAGAATTAAAAGATGACTTGTTATTTATAAATGAGCGAGCTGACAGTTTGGCTGAGCGTTTGGAACAAGTTATCAGTGACGGACGTCAGTTCAAAAAAACAGATTCCTCACCACAAAAAAAGCAGATTCCTCAAGAAGAACCTATTAACGAAGATGAGCGTTCAGAAGCAGAAATGGAGCTTTTGAAAGCATTACGTTCAATTAAATAGCCGGGATATATCAATGATCAATAAAATTAAAATCCGCATATTACCGATATTTATTTTTCTGGCTTTCCTAACATTAACGGTCAAAATAAATAATGTATTTGATCTGTATAATCATCCGGAAACAAAAAATAAAATCACAATCGGACAAACACAAGCTCAGGCCGTTGATAACACATCCAAAGAAACACAAGAATTGACAAAGGTTCTAAACACCACGCCGACGGATCGCCAAGACAAAAATGCACAGCCGCAAAACGCCTTTACTCAATCAGAAATTCTTATTCTCCAAGAACTTGCCGAACGGAGAGAAGCTCTTGATGCAAAATCAAAGGAAATCGACAAACGAACAGTTCAACTCAAGATTGCAGAAGAAGAAATCGATAAAAAACTTCTTCAACTCAAAAATTACGAACAAAAATTAGAAAATTTGATTAAACAGTTTAATCAAAAAGATCAAGAAAACATGACCTCTTTGATTAAGCTCTATACCTCAATGAAACCTAAAGATGCTGCACGCATTTTCAATACCTTGGATATGGAAATCACTGTCGCATTACTCAGAGGGATGAAACCATCAACATCATCAGCAATTCTCTCTCAAATGGATTCGGAACGAGCTCGAATTGTCACATCGGAATTAATCGGCAATAACATCAAAAAAGACTAAAACGGTGCAAAAACGGCAACTTTACATATTAGCAATCGCAACCTTTTTTCTAACATGGAAAACAGGAGAATATGCTGTTGCCGCCACTCAATCACACACATCAACAATAAAAGTTGAAGAACTGCAAAAACCGACGCCCAAAACAGGGCGACAAATTGTCAGAAATAAAAAAAGCCTCGGAACACCGAAACTGCACAAAGCCCCATCAGATGTTGCCAGCTTAAGTTTTTCTTGGAATATGCCGGTTAGTGCAGCTGTTTTTCAACGCGAAAAAAGCCTTTGGGTTGTTTTTGATCGTCAGCAAAACATAAACATTGAAGAATTGCGTCGCTCAGCAAAAAAATTAGCAACCAACATTTTTCAATTTCCGCATTCATCTGCAACAATCATCCGTATGACCCTGAATGATAACGTCGGAGTAAGCCTTCGTAAAGAAGGTTTGCTGTGGATTATTGACTTAGCAGCAGATGACACACCTCCTCCGGTAAAAGATTTACCCGTGTTTACAAACTACGACAGCCGAAAGCAACCTTATTTCTTTATCCCGGCAGAAAATAATGGTAATATTGTTTCAGCCATTGATCCGGAGATTGGTGATATTATCCAAATAGCGCCGCTGGCTGATGTCGGAAAAGGAACATTGCGTCCATACCATTATCCAGAATTTGATATGTTGGAAACCCATCAAGGCTTAGCTTTTATTATCAAAGCAGAAGATATTACATTAAGCCGGGGTAATACAGGGGTTCAGTTACGCGCAGAAAATCGCGGCATTAATCTCAGTTCAGACCTTGAAATAAAAAAACGCCAAAGACTATATGAACATCAAGAAAACAATAAAGAAATTTTCGATATTACAGTATCTCCACAGCTATTGCAAATACCTTATTTTCAAGCATTAGAACAAATCAGACAAGACATTTTGTCAGCACCTCAAAATAAAAAGAATCTCGCACGCCTTGAATTAGTTAAATTCTACCTTTCATATGGTATGGGAACAAATGCGCTCTATATTCTTCACCAAATGCAAGAAGCAGAACTCCCTGAAGCACAAACAGATAATTTTCATGCCATGCTCGGCGTTGCAAACTTTTTAACCAGACGCTATGACGAAGCGTTGCAAAATTTTGAATACGGAAATCTTCCCTTTACAGATGAAGCAATTTTCTGGAAAACATTAACCTCAAGCGCTATCAATTATCAACCGGAAAACAACGCGGTTTTGCAATCTTTTATATCTTTAATTCAAGATTATCCCGCTGAGATCAAAGATGAAATAGCTGTAATTGCAGCCCAAAATGCTTTAGCAGCCGGTGATGATATTGGCGCCCAAAACTTCATTGATATTCTCAAAGCAGAAACAGGCCAAATAAGAAACCGAACCGATCAAATCACCTACTTATCAGCAAAAAAGGCAGAACTACAAGGTTATCCGCGTGCAGCCATTAGGGATTTTAAAGAGTTGGCAAATGCAAAATCTGAAAAATATTCTTCTCTGGCTCGTTTTGATAACGTCGTCTTAAATCGCCAACTTAAAGCAATCTCTTTACAAGATGCCATTGCTGAATTAGAAAAGTTAAAATTTGCTTGGAGCGAAAAAAGCTTCAAATGGCAACTCCTTAACCAATTGGCAAACTACTATATCCAAAATAATGACTACTATAATGGCATCCGGACATTAGAAAACACAATGTCGATTGCATCAGATGAACAAAAGCAACAGCTCACAGACACCATGGTCAAATGGTTTGAAGATATCTATCTAAACAACCAAGCGGACAACAAAATGTCCGCCATTAAATCACTAGCGCTCTATACAGATTTTGAATGGTTGGCCGATTTGAGTCCTCACCAACATCTGATTATTCAAAAATTAGCAGACCGTTTGGTCGCTGTTGATTTATTGCCTCGCGCGAAAAACTTGTTAACTGATTTACTGCAAAAACAAAATTTAAATAACGAAGACCGCGCAAAAACAGGAGCTCGTCTGGCACTTATTTCCTTATTTGAAGAAAAGCCGGATGAAGCCATCACCACCTTAAACGACACAGAAATGTCCAATACATCATCGGAAACTCAATCTTTCCGACGTGTTATAAAAGCTCGAGCTTTAGCCGACATTGGTTCTATCAATGAGGCATTAAAACTGCTAAAAGATGATTTTACAAAAAATGCCATTCTTCTCAAAACAGAGATTTTCTGGAAAGATGGCCGTTGGAGCGAAGCGTCTGATGCGATTAAATATCTGATTGAACGGCCGACTCCAGGACAAAAACTCAGCAAAGAGCAAATAAGTTACATCCTTGACTGGGCAACAACCCTGAAAAAAGCAGGAAAAGAAACGGTTTTAGTTCGCTTACGTAATAAATTTCAACCTTATTTTGTTAATACCAATTACTATAGCGCATTTAATGTCTTAACAGAACACTTAGAAGCTGATAAGGTTGACATTAGAAAAGTAAATAATATAGTTAATGATGTTCAGGCATTCAGCAATTTTGCCAAAGCCTATAATGAATCTTTAAAAAATACAGATTTGAAATAATGTCCTCTTTATTCAAGATTGAAAGTCCTTTTGAACCGGCAGGCGACCAACCACAGGCAATAAAAGAACTTTGCGATGGAATTAATAACGGCCTAAAGAATCAGGTCCTGCTTGGTGTAACAGGAAGCGGAAAAACATACACTATGGCCAAAATCATTGAACAAACCGGCAGACCGGCACTGATAATGGCTCCCAATAAAATTCTTGCCGCCCAACTTTATTCCGAAATGAAAGAATTTTTCCCCCACAATCATGTCGAATATTTTGTTTCCTACTATGACTACTATCAACCGGAAGCTTACGTCCCCAAAACAGATACTTATATCGAAAAAGATTCTGCTCAAAATGAACAAATTGATCGAATGCGTAACGCCGCCACACGTAACATTTTGGAAAACAGAGATGTTATTATTGTAGCCTCTGTTTCCTGCATTTACGGCTTGGGAGATGTGGAATCCTATTCGGCAATGACCATTCCCTTACAAGTCGGTCAAGAAATTTCCCCCAAAGATTTATACCGCCAATTAAGTGAATTGCAATACGAACGCAATCAGCAAAATTTCGTCCGTTCAACTTTTCGTGTTCAGGGAGATACCGTTGATATTTTTCCGGCTCACTATGAAGACCGTGGTTGGCGCCTCTCCTTTTTGGGAGATGAAATCGAAAAAATATGCGAGTTTGACTCATTAACCGGAAAACGAACCGCTGACCTAAAAAACATTACAATATATCCGGCTAATCACTATGTAACCCCTCGACCGGCCATCTCACAAGCAATCGTCAACATAAAAAAAGAACTGGCTGAGCAAATAGATATTTTTAAATCGCAAAACAAACTTCTGGAAGCACAAAGAATTGAACAACGAACAAGATTCGATTTAGAGATGTTGGAAACAACCGGCCATTGCAAAGGAATTGAAAATTATTCTCGTTACCTAACCGGACGAAAAGCAGGAGATCCTCCTCCGACACTATTTGAGTACATGCCTCCGGACGCCCTGATCTTTATTGATGAAAGTCATGTTTCCGTTCCTCAAATAGGCGGGATGTTTCGTGGTGACTTCAATCGAAAAAGCACCTTAGCTGATTTCGGATTTCGCCTTCCTTCATGTGTTGATAATCGCCCGTTAAAATTTGACGAGTGGAATCAAATGCGCGGACAAACGATCTTTGTATCTGCCACTCCCGGCAACTGGGAATTAGAACAAAGCAAAGGTATTTTTGCCGAACAAGTCATTCGTCCGACAGGATTAACAGATCCTTTATGCCTGATTCGTCCGGTTGAAAATCAGATTGACGATCTGATGGAAGAATGCCGCAAAACAGCAGCCAAAGGAGAACGTGTCTTAGTCACAACTCTAACCAAAAAAATGGCGGAAGATTTAACAGAATATCTAAACGATAACGGCGTAAAAGTCCGATATTTACACTCCGATATTGATACATTGGAACGCATTGAAATTATTCGTGACTTGCGTTTAGGTGTCTTTGATGTTCTGGTCGGCATCAACCTATTACGAGAAGGATTGGATATTCCTGAATGTTCCCTGGTTGCCATTCTTGATGCTGACAAAGAAGGTTTCTTACGCTCTGAACGCTCGCTAATCCAAACCATAGGCCGAGCAGCCCGTAATGCCGAAGGACGGGTAATTCTATACGCCGACAAAATGACAGATTCGCTTAATGCCGCCATCGGTGAAACTAATCGTCGCCGCAAAAAACAACTTGAATACAATTTAGCTCATGGTATTACTCCCAAAACCATCAAGAAAAAAATATCCGATGCCCTAAGTGAAATGACTGCAGGAGATTATATTGAAAGCAAACCACAAGAAGCTGAGCAGCTTAAAGATATAGATAAAAAATTAAAAGATTATCGCAAATTAATGAAAGAAGCAGCAGCCAATCTTGAGTTTGAAACAGCAATGGTTTATCGCGACAAAATTAAAGAGCTGGAACAGATTTATCTCAAAAGCTAAATTTTTTCTTTTTCCCTTTTACCTTTCATGGCACGCATACAAAAATTCAGACTCTTCTGAGCTCTTTCAGCTTTAAAAAATTGCGCACTGACTTCACTCAAATACATTGAAAGAAGTTTCTGCATAAACTCAGAATCCTTTATATTTAAAGGTTTAATCAAACATCGTAACTCATGCCCGCCAACCAATCTGTTCTGCAACAACGTTACCTTTTCTTTTTGTTCCGATGTCATATGTTGCAAATCAAAAACATCAAACTCTTTCTCTAACTCAGAATATACTTTTGCATCAATAGTCTCCCGAGAAGGCGGATCAAAAGAACTGGCAAACAATACTTTTAAATTTTTAGCCCCATTAATTTTCAAATAGGTCATTTGATTACTTTCCGGATATTTCCATTGCTCGGGATTTTCATGATATACAAATAATTGCTCTTTACGAAAACCGGAATATGTTAAAAGATCTTCTTGCAATTTTTCATAACTCTCATCTTCCCGAAACAAAGCATCAGAACAATTAACCAAAGAAAACGTATCAAAAAACTTTGGCATTCGTTCAACACTTACCATTGGATTCGTCAATGCGGCTTTCGGAGCTTCCAAAATTTTTTCAATATACGTTTCTTTCACCCCTTTTTGCCGCAAATTCTGCAACAAAGCCCTCTCTAAAGAAGAAACGATCATCCCTCCATAACAATGCCCAAAAAACATCATACCGCCCATTTCTGCAGCAGCCTGTAAAGGTTTATGTAAATGTCCATCATCAGAACAGATACGAGCCTGCAACAAACATTCCGCAAACTCATCAACAGCGACATCAACAAATTCATCAGTATTATAATCCACAATATCTTGCCTGTCTGGATGCTCATAATAAACGCCATAAAAAAGACAATCATCAGACTTAAATCCGCTATATTCCAACCTATCACGAACACCGCTTATTGATGCAGTAACCTTTTGACGTACCTGCTCCATTCCACCTGACAAAAGAGAGGGACTCAAATTTTTTCCCGGAAACACAAAAGCCCAAGATTTCGTTTTATCCTCTTGCTTTAAATCAACAGGAAATCCATTTTTATCAACAACGACAATTTTCATTGTTTCTCCACTTTATTCTAACTTAATAAGATTTTAGCACTTTTTCTAACTTCTGCCAATAAAAAAAGCACTCTACAAAAGAGTGCTTTTTTCAATAAAATAAAATGTTATTTTCCTTCGATTGTATAATTCTTTTTCTCTTTCAAAAAGACAACAACACCGACAGGAATTGATATTGCATAAAGTAAAGTCATCAATCCCAGCGTAAACCACGGCTGAGTAATGATAAAACTTGCAAATAATGCAACAAATAACATCAACGGCATAAACATATATGTCGGCACCTTAAGCTTTTTGGTAGAAAAGGTTGGCAAACGGCTCACCATCAAAAAAGAAACCACAACCAACAACGTTGCACAAAAGGCATGAGAACGAACCAAAGTATATTCCGGAAAATCGAAAGATACCATAACCGGCATCATAACCAAAGCCGCCGCTGCCGGAGCAGGAACGCCAACAAAAAAATGTTTCCAATATTCCGGTTGAGGTTCTTCATCAAGCATTGTATTAAAACGAGCCAAACGCATTGCCATACCGATAGACATCAACAAACAGAAAAACCAACCAAATTTCGGTAAATCATACAATGACCATTGATACAGCAAAATCGCCGGAGCAACACCAAAGCTGACAAAATCAGATAATGAATCCAATTCTGCCCCAAACTTTGTTGATCCTTTCAACATTCGAGCAACACGGCCATCCAAACCATCAAACAAAGCTGCAATAAAAATACAAAGCACAGCTTTCATCCAATCCTCTTGAATAGAATAGCGAATAGATGTCACACCGGCACACAAAGCCAACATCGTCACAATATTCGGCGCTATTTTTCGAAAAGGCAAACTAGTCAATTTTTGACGGGACAGCATCAATTTATTATTGATTTTTTCCATTAGAACGCCTCACCTTTCATTGCTGGCGCATCGCTGTCCAAACGAGCAATGACACTTTCACCGGCAACCATTGTCTGTCCAAGAACGACCTGAGGTTCAACCCCCTCCGGCAAATAAACATCCAAACGAGAACCAAAACGGATCATGCCAAAACGCTCACCAGCTTTATATTCTTGCCCCGGAGTCGCATCACAAACGATACGACGAGCCACCAAACCTGCAATTTGAACAAAACAAATATCTTTACCACTCTTGGTTTTCATCGCCAACAATTGACGTTCATTATCTTTACTTGCCTTATCCAGAGTTGCATTCAAAAACTTACCGGGAACATAAACGGCTTGTGTGATTTTACCTGCGGCAGGAGCTCTGTTAACATGAACATTAAACACACTCATAAAAATACTGACACGGGTAAACATTTGATCCCCCATATCCAATTCTTCAGGAGCCTTAACTTTTGCAATCATTTGTACGGTACCGTCTGCCGGAGAAACGACCACATTTTTAATCTGTGGTACATAACGCTCTGGGTCACGAAAGAAATAATAACACCAAACGGTCAAAACCAAACCCATCCAACCCAATGGCTCCCACATAATTGCCAATAACGCTGTTATTGCAGCAAAAATGCCCACAAACCGCCATCCTTCATATGGATATTTGGCAGCAGATAGTTACGCCATGAAATATCAATACTTTTCATTTTTCTATTCCCTAAAAAACTTTTGTCAGCTCATCTGCCGGGACGCTGTCACCTGCCGCAGCTGGCTGACAAGAGTACGTTGTTATAACAACATCACTCAATCATATTTCCATTGCAGAAACAAGTATTAAATGCTTTTAGCACACAAAACGCATAAAATTTAAAAAGAGACTTGCAAATAAAAAAAAATTTATATATAAACAATGCAGGTTTTGCGCTTGTGGCGGAATTGGTAGACGCTGCAGACTTAAAATCTGTTGCCCGCAAGGGCGTGCCAGTTCAAGTCTGGCCTAGCGCACCACCTAAAAAACATGCCTCTTTTCAGAGGCTTTTTTTGTAAAAGGCTTTTCCATGCAAGTTGATATTTTTGACTTTGATCTCCCTCGGGAATGTATTGCTACACAACCGGCAACACCTCGCGATAGCTCTCGTTTGCTTGATTTATCTGTCGAGAACCAAATTTCCGACCGCCGTTTTTATGATCTCCCCTCTTTATTAGAAGAGGGTGATGTATTGGTATTTAATGACACCAAGGTCATCCCTGCACGTCTTTACGGTGCTCGAGGTGAAGCTTTGGTTGAGGTCACACTTTATCATCCTGTTGACGGCATCCAATGGTGGTCTTTTATCAAAAATGCCAAACGTTTACATCCTGGAGACACTATCCGCTTTTATACCTCAGAAATAACCGCGGAAAATTCTGATTTTACCGCAACGGTTATCGAAAAAAAAGATGAAGACGGTGTTCTCATTTCCTTTAATTGTCCTCCCGCCAACCTCGGACACATGCTGGAACAATACGGTTTTATGCCCCTACCGCCATACATCAAAAGAGAAAAACCCCGTGCCGGTTTATGGGATAAATTTGATGATAAGGAAAATTATCAAACTGTTTATGCCAAACACGAAGGCGCCGTTGCCGCTCCGACAGCAGGACTGCATTTCACACCGAATGTTTTAGACACTTTACAAAAAAAAGGAATCAAACAAGTTTTCCTGACACTTCACGTGGGTGCCGGAACATTTCTTCCTGTCAAAACTGATGATACCAAAGACCATAAAATGCATGCCGAATATGGTATCATCTCCACAGAAGCCGCAGAAGCAATCAACACAGCAAAAGCAGCCGGAAAACGAATTATTGCCGTCGGTACAACTTCTTTACGCTTGTTAGAAACAGCGGCTGATAACAACGGCATCCTTCATCCTTACGCTGATGAAACTAATATCTTCATCACCCCCGGTTATAAATTCAAAATGATTGATATGCTGATTACCAACTTCCACTTGCCGAAATCAACATTATTCATGCTCGTCTGCGCCGTTGCCGGTTTGGATAGAATGCAAAACGCTTACAGGCATGCCATTGAAAACGGTTATCGTTTTTATTCTTACGGTGATAGTTCTATCCTCAAATGCGTAAATAAAATTTAACTTTTGCTTGTTATAATACGCGGAACAAAAGGATAGTTCCGTGGAAAATTTAAAACACAACAGTGAAAAAATAAGAACAACAATCAAAAATGGAAGCATCCAAGCAACCATATTTGGTTGCATTGTTATTCTATTTTGTATTGCCGAACAATTCAGTCGCCAAAGCAATGTTATTCTCCATAGCCTTTTTTATACACTCAATCTGGCAATCTTTCTTATTCTTCTCTATTTTAACAAAAGCAAACCGGCTTTTTACATCTTATGCACCACAATTGGCTACCTAATGATTAACGTTTTAAAAAACAATCTGGGAGAAACCTATATTACATCAGCTGCTTATCAAAATACTTGCACATTTTTAGCGGCGAACTTATTGTTTTTTGCTTGCCTACCCAATACCCGCCTACGAGCCAAACGAAATCTGATATTACTCATTCTTCTCTTCGGCCAATACAGCCTCGGCGAACACCTGAGTCGACAAGACCTGTCTCTTAATTTGCTTTCATCACCGGATAACACGTTAAGCGGGATAGCTCTGATTTTATTTGGAATAACGGCATTCATTTTGTTCATTAAAATGACCATCCGCGGAACTTTATCAGATTACAGTTCATTTTTTTCAACCTGTTGCATTATCTTAGGAGTGAAAAATTCGGATTCTGCTTCCGGTTTATCTCTGTTCTTTTCAGCCTCCTCACTATTAATGTTATACGCCCTGTGCCTCAGCCTTTATTTGGAAACATACAAAGATATTCTCACCGGTTTTTATAGCAG
>CAYLIN010000005.1:0-25720 GCA_964383725.1 uncultured Azospirillaceae bacterium
GTGTTAATGAATTTGATGTTGTTTGTACTGTTAAAGGTGGTGGCTTGTCTGGTCAAGCCGGTGCTATCAAACATGGTATTTCTAAAGCACTGAATGAGTTTGAGCCTGAATTGCGTGCCGTTCTGAAAAAAGCTGGTTTCTTAACTCGCGATGACAGAACTGTTGAACGTAAGAAATATGGTCGTGCAAAAGCTCGTCGTTCTTACCAATTTTCAAAACGTTAATTGGTGTTGCGAAAATATCAAATATTTTCAATGGGTTGCAAGAAATTGCAACCCATTTTTTATTAGGGAAAAGAGGGAAGGTTAACGAAAAGTAAAAAAATATTTGACTTTTGATATTTTCAGAAGTATACAAAAACAGTGATTAATTTTTCAAACTTAAAAGAAAAATACATGTTAACGGTTAAAAATCTGCCAAAGAAATATCTCTATCAACAAAAGAAAGATTCTTGTCAATATTTCTTACAGATTTCTGGCCTCTGCAATACTGGAAAGTATTGGCACCTTTAAAATCACAGACACAAGTGTCTGTGATTTTTTTTTGTAACAAAGATATGAAGGAGCGTATTTTATGATTGATATGTTAGAAATGTTTGTTAACAAAGATAAGGAACAAGTTAAAGCAAGAGAAAAATATAATGCAGCACCAATGCAAGCCGCACTTCCTGAAGGATATAATTTTGTTGTACTATCTCGAAACGAATGTGATGATATTTATAGCTTATATCAATCATATAATGGTCCGAAAGAGTTTTTATATCGTCCTGAAAAAGATGAAATTGAAAAAAATATGGAAAAAGAAAATATTGGATATGTCGGAATCAAAGATGATAAAGGAAAACTCGCCGGTTTAATGAAACTCGAGAAATTAAGTATTCCGAGTGCATTTTTTATTCCTCCTCAATATGATATGGGAGAAAATACTCATTTTTACGGAATGTCTGGTTTAATTGTTAGTAATGAACATCGGAAAAGAGGTCTGGCTAGGCATCTGACAGATACTTCGCTTAGAGTTCTGCACAGAATGGGAGCTACGGGAGTTTATGCTGATTGTGATTATCGCAATAAAGCAAGTTTTGCCACCATATCCAAAAGAATGGATTTTGTTGGTTATGTTGATGCCAGAAATGGTGCAGAAGGTGAGCAAAGTATGTATGTGACATTTTATGCCAGTAATAATGAAGCCAATCAGATAGAAAGTGCAAATTTAATACTTGATTTTTCAAAAGCGAAAGATCTGGATAATATGAAGAATGTTTTACAACAGACTGTTGACAACTTTGGTGGAGATGATAGGCTGAATTTTAAATATGGTAAAGATGGGCAGTATAACGAAATTCATGTTTTAAAAAATAGGGTTCGGACAAGGGATAATCAAGCTGTTATGATACATGAAAAAGAGCTTACTTCTCCTGTAATTGCTTTGATACAACAAAGAAATAGCTTAAGAGGGATGTAAAAATAGATGAAAACAGAGGACATTCTAAGGGATTTAATTGCTTTACGAACGGATGGAACAGGCAGTAACAAACAATGCGTTGATTATATTTGCAATTTGTTGGAGCAGCATAACATTTTGTTTAAGCGTCTGCCTAATCCTGATGGGATAAAAGAAAATATAATTGCCGGAGTGAATGTTCAGAGGCTGAAAAATGTTGATACGGGGCTCATTTTATCCGGCCATATGGATACAGTAGGCGTCAATCAAAAAGATTGGGATACCAATCCGTTTAAGGCTTCAGATATTAATGGAAGCATCTACGGAAGAGGGGCTGTTGATATGAAATATTTTATCGCAGTCACTCTTTCTCTGCTTCCCAAATTTAAAGAAACAGGACTTCCGATATTTCTCTTATTTTCTTGTGATGAAGAAACAGAGGTGCAAGGAATACGTGTTTTGACTTCATTTTTAGAGGTCAGAAACATCTGCCCGCGTTTTGCTTTGGTGGGAGAACCGACGCATTTTGATATTTGCACGGCAAATAAGGGGTATATGGGATATACAACAATCGTAAAAGGATTGTCCGCTCACTCCAGCAGTCCGAATCTGGGGTGTAATGCGGCTTATATTGCCGCCAAAATAATATCCAAGATTGAGGATTTGAACAGACAATATGCTAAAACAGGGACAACCTTGAATGTTGGCGTGGTCAGCGGGGGAGAAGGACGAAATTCTATTCCAAGCGAAGTTACTCTGGATTGGGAAATTCGTTATTTTGAGCAAGCGCATAAAGCTCAAATTTTACAACAATTGGAAGACATCCGAACCCAGTTGCGTCAGAGCTATCCTCAAGCCTATATTTCCGTGCATGAAAAAGAAAACCTTCCTTTATTTGAGGAGCGAAAAGATAGCAAAATAAGCGAGATAATCGGAAAAATTCTAAAAACCAAAACAATGACTATGCCTCATGCGACAGAGGCTGGATTTTTGCAACAGTTAGGAATAGATACGGTTATTTGCGGTGCCGGAGATGAACGTTTAGCTCACACATCATCTGAACATATTGAGAAAACCGATATGCTGAAATATGGTGATTTTCTATTGTCTTTGATACAAGAAATTAGTCGAGAGCTGTATCTGTAAAATCTTGTGCAAGATTAACGTCTGGCATTTAAATTATAGATAAAATTTGCTATAAACCGAACATAACTAAATATGAAAGGAAAAATAAATGAAATACAAATGCTTAGTCTGCGGTCGAGTTTTTGATGTTGAAGACGGTCAAGAGGCTCAATGTCCGGTATGCAAAGTTAAGGGTGAGAAATTAGTTCCCTATAAAGAAGAAGAAATGACATGGCCGGCAGAACACGTTTTAGGTTTGGCTAAAGGTGTTGATGAAGAAATCGTTCAAGGTTTGCGTGACAATTTCAACGGAGAATGTTCCGAAGTCGGAATGTATCTTGCAATGGCTCGTCAGGCAATGCGAGAAGGTTATCCTGAAATTGCTGTTGTGTTAGAACAGATTGCTCATGAAGAAGCTGAACACGCTTCTCGTTTTGGTGAAATGTTAGGTGAGTTGGTTGAAGGATCAACCAAAGCTAATATTGAAAAAATGTTGGCTGGTGAAAATGGGGCTTGCCATGGTAAAATGGCAATTGCTAAAAAAGCTAAAGAGCTCAATTTGGATGCAATCCATGACACCGTCCACGAAATGGCTCGTGATGAAGCTCGTCACGGTAAAGCTTTAGAAGCTCTGTTGAAGAGATATTTCTAGTTTATTAAACGGATAATCAGAAGGCTCCCGATTGGGAGCCTTCTTTTTAAGCGGCAATTTTTTGCAATTCTTCAGGAATAATCAATTCGGCTCCTGTTGATGAAATAACATCATCCAGTGTAAAGAGCGGATTAATTTCCTTAAGAACAAGTCCCTGCGGGGTCACTTCAAGAACACAACGTTCAGTCACAATTAAATCAACTTCATGAGCCGCTGTCAGGGGAAGAGTGCATTTTTGCACAATGCGAGGTTCCCCTTTATTAGTGTGTTCCATGGCGATAATAACTTTTTTAGCACCAACTACTAAATCCATCGCCCCTCCCATACCGGGAACAAAGGCTCCGGGAATCATCCAGTTTGCTAAGTTTCCTTCCGCATCAACTTGTAATGCGCCCAATACTGTTGCGTCAACATGTCCGCCACGCATAATGGTAAAAGACATAGCGGTATCAAAAAAAGAGGCTCCGGGTTTTGTTGTCACAGGAACACCGCCGGCATTAATGATTTTTGGCTTTTCAGTAATGGTTTTATCTTGAGCCCCCACACCCAACAAACCGTTTTCAGATTGAAAAATAACATGCAAATGAGGCGGAATATAGTTAGCAACCTCTGTTGGCAAACCAATCCCTAAGGTAATAACATCACCTTCTTTAAATTCTTGGGCGATTCGTCGAGCGATTGTTTCCCGACATTGTTCTTTAGAAAGCATCATTTTCATCCTCATGCAACAAGATAGTCAACAAAGATTCCCGGAATGGTAATCTGATTGGGATCAAGCGGTTCATCGCAAATTTCATCGGGTTCGACGATAATCGTAGAGGCGGCGGTAGCCATAACAACGTTAAAATTACGGGTTGTTCCCTCTAGAAAGACATTGCCGAATTTATCGGCTTTTGTGCCGTAAATCAAGGCAAAATCAGCAGTAAGCGGTTTTTCGAACAGATATTTTTTACCATCAATTTCCATAACCGGTTTACCTTCTTCAACAAGAGTACCAATACCTGTCGGGGTCAAAAAACCGCCTAAACCGGCTCCGGCAGAACGAATTCGTTCCACCAACGTACCCATTGGTACTAACTCGACTTCAATTTCTCCGGCATTCAATTGGCGTCCGGTTTCCGGATTGGTTCCGATATGCGTGACAATAGCTTTTTTCACAAGTTTATTCACGACCAATTTTCCACGATCAAGTTCCGGCGTAGCAGTGTCATTGGCGATTAAAGTTAAACCGCCTGTTTTGTTTTTAATCAGTTCATCAATGACTTTTGTCGGTCCCCCGCAATTCAAAAAACCGCCAACCATCAGAGTGGCATTTTGGGGAATAAGTTTACTGGCTTCCGCCGCAGATAAGATTTTTTTCACGCTTTATAATCCATTATTCATTAAAAGTGACAACATTATACACTTTTTTTAGAAAAAGTCATCTTTTTTCCGCATAATCTTTAATAACTGACTTTTCGGGCTTTTTTATACTGGATTCGACTGTATTTTTGTGATATAATTTATAGTACAAAGCCTTATTGTGGACTAACTATTCTACGAATTATTAATAAAAACAAAAATAAAATGAAAAAAATGATTTATTGGGTCGGAGCTAGCGTAATCGCTGTTTTGGCCATTGCCATGATCTGTATGATTTTTAATGCCGGAAACATGAACATCACGTCTTGTTTCGGCATTCCCTTCTGCCAGGTGGCTGGTATTGTGATGGCTGTTCTGGCTATCGTTTTCTTTGCTAAATATGGCAGTATCCTGTTAGGTGTTTTGCTCGGTCTGGCCGGCATGTACTTTGTGGGAAAATTCATATTGTATCTTTGCGGTGTGAATATAATTTTTGCTATCATCGCTGCAATCGTAGTTATCTGCGTTGCATTTGAGTTGTTAGCAAAGCTCAAAGAGAAAATGGCATAACGAGCGGAGGGGGTTCCCTCCGTTCACTTTTTTAAAAGCTTTTCAATATCACTGGGATAATTAACGTCTAAAAATTTTTCATCATTTTTGATATCGACACAAGTCGTATAGTCAGCGTGCTCTACAAAAACAGGGCGAAGCATCGGATTTTCCGGAACCAAATCAGCTTTATCATAGAGGGCGCTGCTCCAAATTATCGGATTAGCTTTTTCACCATTATGCATAAACATACACAATTGTTTTTCTTTCCCTTTTTTATAAGAGGCAATGAGCTTGTTAATGTCCGCTGCTGTGATGTTGGGCATATCAGCAGGAATTAAAACTGCTCCTTCGCAAAAAGAAGGGATAGATTTAAGTCCTAAGGCAATAGACGTTTTAATTCCTGAACGATAAGCCGGATTATAAAGGACATTAATATCAATATTTTCTAAATAATCCTGCATTTCTTCATCATGATAGCCGGTAATAATAAATACAGGGCTGGCATCTGAGCCTAAAGCCGCATTAACAGCCCGCATAAACAAAGGTGTTTCATCTTTAAGCTCAACCATTAATTTATTACGACCGGTACGACTACCGATACCGGCAGCCAGTATAACTGCACCGATATTTGCTTTTTTAGTGTTTCCGTGATTTTTTCCGACAATGAGAGAAGAATACAACTTTTCATCAAGCTTTTGACCGGAGGAAACAAAAGAGGCTCGACGTCTATCAAAATCTGCAGTCGATATTTTTTCGGAAAAGACCGCTTGCTTGATTATTTTGTTTAGCCTTTGTGTATCAATTTTATCATAACCATAGGGTAGGGAAATAATTTTGTTTTTTCCTTTCTCGGCAACTAAAAGGTCGCAGGCCCCGATTTGAGGAAAGTGACTGACATAAATATCATCAACAACTTTTTCCAGCCCTTGCGCAATCACATCGTTTTTACCGGAACCATATGCAGCCGGAAGCATAAAAATGACATCAAAGTGTTCTCTAAGACAATCTTGAAGAGTGTCGGCAATAGCTTCAATATGATATGAGGTGTTAAACTCACGTCCAAATTCAACATCAAGAGGAGAAAATTCTTTAACAAGTTTTTTGACAACATTGGTAAAATGTTTTGTTTCTGTTTTGTTATCTAATGTTTTGGTATAAATCAGAGCGGCTTTTTTTTGTTTAAGAGGGGCAATGCTTAACATTTCGGTATTGCCGGATAGTTTGAAGAGAATGTCATCAACATCATTTTGCATCATTGCCGGCACACAACATTCCAAACAGGCAATAATTTCACCATTATTAACTTTCCTAAAAGGTTCGGCGATATTTAAGGTCAAGCAATCATTGAGGCGATTAAATTTATCCAATCGTTTTTCATTACAAGAAAAAAAGCCGTCGATGACGGATACAATTTGGCAAATCCCGCTTTCATCTATTGTATAAGCCGTGTTATTTCCACACAACTTAGCCGCAACAATTCCTAAAATGGTTTGATAATCTAAATCATTTTCATCGGTAAATATGCCGGATAACCGATCAATACCATGCATTTTAAAGATGATAATATCTTCTTTTGTTAACGCATATCCTTTAGGATAAACTTTATTATCCAGCGTTATTTCTGACATCAAATGTAAGTTTTCAGCCAGATTAATGTCCACTTCATCGTAACGCATGATTATTCCTCAATAAACACAATGCTTAAATTTTAACATGATAAAGTTAATAAATTAAAAAAAAGAGGAAGATTTTCTTCCTCTTTTAGTAAGTTGCAGATTTCAGGACTCTATTCCTGATCATAAGCCGCACGTACGTGTGCTTAGAAGCAACATCAATTTTCAGTCGCGTTTCGTTGGCCAAGTCAAACTGGTAATGGTGAATTGTTTGCTTGGGAATACGTTGAAGCAACTTATGTCCTTGGTAGAAGTCAACAAACTGACCATTGTTGATGAGGCGATAGCCATAGAAGTACAAAGCAAAAGTATAAATGGCACAGTCAGATCTTATCTCATAAATGCCATATTTACATTGAACATGACTTACTTTCTGTGAGGCAAATTTACGTTCCGCCTCATATTTGTCTATAGCCCAAACAGCGTGTTTATTCTGGAAGTACAAACATCCGCTACCACAGGATGTTAATGTCAATGAAATCAACATTAACAGAAATAATAACTTTTTCATAATTTGTAAATTTAAATGTTCACCAGTAAAATAACACAAAAAAAACTCATTGTCTAGACAAAATATTTTGTCTGAAAATGAAGCTAAAAGATATTAAAGATAAGGGGAATAAAAAAAGAAGGAGAATAATCTCCTTCCTCATTACATTTTTACTTCTTCTATAATCCCCGCCTTGGTAATACGAACATACGTATATCCCTCTTTGGTGGGTGTGATGGTGAGCTTTCTCTCCCGTCGCAAATCCAAACTGCAAGCTTGATTTGCATTTCCGTGAGCTATTTTCTTAATTAGTTTATTGTTCTCCAAGAGGAAAATCCCCTCTCTGCTATTCACTAAGCAGTATTTTTCAACTACCACTTTAGAGGCCAGATCGGAATATCTTGGAGTACAATAATAGCTATAAGAACCCAATAGTGGTTCTGTATAATAACTACCACTCTCTCTCTCAGCATCTATACCGTAAAAACGAGTAGTTGAGCAAGAGGTGAACATTAAAAGAACCATCACCAGAGCAAAAAAGATATTTTTCATAATTTAATAAAAATAAAAGTTAATGTATAAGTTATCATTTAAATAATACCACAAAAAGCCCCCTATGTCCAGAAAAAAACACCGAGGAATAAGGCTGAAAATATCTTAGATATCGGCAATAACGACCATACTTATAATTTCATCAGGGTCGCGAACTTCTCCATTTGTACCTGTTCCGCGTTTAATCGCATCAACATGTTCCATACCGGATGTAACTTCGCCCCAAACCGTGTATTGCCCATCCAACCAATTGCAATCGCTGAAACAGATAAAAAATTGACTGTCTGCTGAATCCGGAAACATGGAGCGTGCCATTGAAACAGTCCCTCTTTTATGCGGGTTACGATTAAATTCGGCTTTCAGCTTTTTGCCGCTTCCTCCGGTTCCGTTACCATAGGGGCAACCAGTTTGAGCCATGAATCCGTCAATCACCCGATGAAATTTAAGTCCGTTATAAAAACCGGCACGTACTAATTCTTTAATACGTGCAACGTGGTTAGGGGCCGCATCCGGAAACATCTCAATAACGACATCGCCATCTTTGAGCTTAAGCAATAACGCATTTTCAGCATCTTTAACCGAATAGGAATGTTTTATTTTTTTTGCTCTGGTTTTGCTGACGCCGAGTTTGGGCGTTTCAGCTTTTTTCAATCCTTTGGTGGAAGGCTTGCTTATTTTTTTTGCTTCTGAATTTTTCAAAAGCTTAGGTTCTTTTTGGGTTTCTGTTGTTTTTGGCATTTTCTTCTCTTTCAAAATGATGATATCTGTTAAAATATATAGTGATACAAAAGACGATTTGCAAATATTTTGAATAAAAGATTATTTTTTTGCTTTTGCCATCACAAAATCAACTCGTTCTTCAGGCGTTAATCCGCTTGGATAGCTTTCTATTTCTTTGAGGCGAGTCGCAAGGCCGCTTCCGTTGGCAATCTGAATAGCCAGTCCGGGACGAGCATTAAGCTCAAGCATCATCGGTCCGCGAAACGCATCAAGAACAATATCTGCTCCCAAATATCCGAGACCGGTCATTTCAAAAGCCTTGGCGCCGATAATTAAATGTTCACGCCAAAAAGGAACTTGAATCTTCATCAAGTCAGCTCCCGTATCCGGTTGAATAGATATCGGTTTATTGCGAACCACACCATGTAAAGCTCTCCCTGTGGCAATATCCAACCCGACACCGATAGCGCCTTGATGCAAATTGGCTCTGCCGCCTGATTCTTTAGTGGGCAAGCGGGTCATGGCCATTGCCGGAAATCCTTTATAAACAATAACTCTGACATCAGGAACACCTTGATAGCTGTAATCCTTAAAAATATCAGAAAAATGAACAAGTTCCTCAATAACGGCAGAATCGTATTTTCCACCCAAACTGTAAAGACCGCTTAAAATATTTGAAATATGTTGATAAACCTCAGCATAGGTGATTTCGCGTCCGGAAGCAGTTCTGAAAATCTCGTTTTCATAGTTTGTAATAACCAGAACACCTTTCCCTCCGCTGCCTTGAGCCGGTTTTATAACAAACTCTTTATATCCTTTAATAATCTCTAAAAGATTTTTAACCTCATATTGATGGTCAATTTTTCCGATAAGACCTGGCGTATTAATACCAATTTTATTAGCCAGTTGTTTAGTCATAACCTTGTTATCGACCAAAGGATAAAGGCGGCGTTGGTTATTTTTGAAAATAACATCATAATTACGGCTGTTCATACACAAAACACCGGCTTCTCTTAATTTTTTAGGACTTGCAAATGATGAAAAAAATTTTTTAATCATTTTTTATTCTTTAACCAATGGTTTGAAACGTTTTAATTCCAGTAATCTATATCCGGTGTATGTTCCCAATAACATCACAATG
This sequence comes from uncultured Azospirillaceae bacterium, assembly GCA_964383725.1. Taxonomy (GTDB): domain Bacteria; phylum Pseudomonadota; class Alphaproteobacteria; order RF32; family CAG-239; genus CAZU01. The sequence goes on from CAYLIN010000005.1 coordinate 9,687, forward strand.
AACAAGATAACCAGATTTAGCTCTTCAAATGCAAACATAATATGCCGTATATATTCGCTGCTAATAATAAAATATGTTATAATCGCAACAAACAGACTATTGAAAATTTCTTTTCCGGCATTAACGGCACCATCTTCTTCCCATGTAATAGAGGCTCTTTCTATAATCCATGCCATAATGATAATAGGAAAGAATACGGCAGATAAAGCGACGTTAAATTTAAACTGATAACCGATAACCGTCAAAAACTGCATCATGATAATCACCACAATGACTACGGCCGAAATTCGAGGAACCATCAGTAAGTTAAGCCGAGACAGCAAAAATCGAATAGCCAGGCCGATACCGACAATCAAGGCAAAACAAAGCAGCCCCGGCCAAAAACCGGTGCGTACCAAAGCCATTGCCAATAACATAGGCGTAAAAGTTCCCATAGTTTGCAGGCCGACAACATTTCTCATTAAAACAATGACCAGAATTGCCAGCGGAAAGATTGACAGCCATTTTAAAGTATTTTGTTCAGCAAGTGGCAAATTATAAATAGAATAATCAAACCAAGATTTATTTCCGGTCAGTTTTGCCCGTTTACTGGCGAGACTCATTGATGAAGAAATCGATTTTAAAACAGTAAAGCGAATAACAGAATTATCTCCGCCTTCGACATCAATCAATGCATCTCCACCACGCTGAAAAATAACAAAATTATCCGGAAGACCTTTATTCCCGTTTTCAATGTTATAGACCTTCCAAAGGTTATCTATGTAAGCCTCAATCATCAAGTCTGGTGATAATGACTTTTTATTTTCTTCCAGCTTAAAACCTCTAACCATTCGAGAAGGGATTCCCTTAATCGCTAATAAATCACGGATTGTTTCAACCATATCACGCGGGGTCTTATGCATCGGTAAATAAGACTGTACAATCGGATCCAGCGGAACTTTATTTAAAAAACGGATAATCTGAGCAACATCATCTCCCTGTTGCTGCTTTGCCAAATCCAAGATTTGTTTAGATACCGCCATTTTTTGTTCATCAAAAATGGGGGTGGCCGGCGCCTTGGGTTGTGGAGCTCTTGTTTTTCCTCGAGAGTCAATATTATCAAACAGCATAACACGATAATAAATATCTTGAGGAGTTTTTTGTGCCGGAGATGTCAGAAAAAGCAAAGAGGTCTTAGCATCTTTTTTTTCCTTATATCCCGGAGCCACAACGTTTTCTTCCAAAATTTTATATTCATTGCTTTTGGCCGGTGTTGCTAACGTAATTTTAATAGGATCACCGTTCGGCACAAAAGATATATGAGCCTCAACAGTCCAAATATCGGCATTTTGCTTAGGGGCGAAATTAAATCCCCAGTATCTGACTTTATAATAGATGCTGTATCCGGCAAACAAAATAGACAGGAGGAGTAAAACAGAAAGAGTAAAACGAACCGAAGCAAATTTTTTTAGCATAATGAATTCTTTTCTAGTGAAGAGTGTTTTCGATTGACGGGTCAATCATAAAACGTCCGTTGATAATATTGCGACCGATAAGTGCTTGATAAATGAATTTTGCACGATTTGCCAACGTAAATTCTGCGGTAATAACTTCGTTTCCAATCTTAACCGGCATCATCACTGAAACACGTTGTTCATCAATATCAGCACGTTTAATATTAACCTTGCGAACAATTTTCTTTTCGAAACGATGATGTTCGTTGCTACCCTCATGATTTAGTTCAAAAGCAACCCATTTTTGTCCGTCACGTTCAAAAAAACGCATTTCGGAAACATCTATTGAAGATGTTTCGGCTCCCGTGTCAATTCTGGCAAGAAAAGGTGATTTAATTGGTAAGAAATAGACCGGTTCGACGCCACCAATAACAGTCAGAGGATGGTGAACGGCTTTATGAGTTTCAGGAATTTGAGGTGTTGCTGAATCCGGAATTGTTTTGCAGGCGCAAAGTGAAAATAAAAACAATAAACTAAATGATGTTTTGAACCAATAAGACATAAGTACCAGCCACCGTTGTTAACAATAAATAATATGACTATTTATGCTCAAATTACTCAAAAAGTAAAGTATAAAATTTTAATAACGTAACAACTGATTTTAGCATTGCCAAAAAAACATTTTTAGGATATAATTCAATCAATTAATGGAGAAAAAACATGACAAATGTTGAGAAGATATTACAAGATGCACGAAACGCGCTAAAACGAAATCAAAAAAAGAAGGAACAGGAAAGAAAGGAACAACGCCGCCCCAAAAAAACACTTTTGGAACGCATTAGAAATGTGAAGTACGGTAGTATTGTTGCCGTGGGAATGGCTCTGTCTCCGACGAGTAGTGGTGCATCTTCATCTGAAGAAAAAAATAACAACGAGCGGGAGCAGATTGTATCTGTCACTAATAGTGACTATTTGGCAGCTCTTCAGCGATGGAAGCCTCAACCTATAGAACTTAAAGGGATCGGCTATAAGGTGGTTAAAGAATTTCCTGATGTAGCGGAAGCAATTCTTGAAGACAGTGTTAGTTCTCGGGCAGATTTATTGATAGATGAGTATGTGTCTGCAATGAATGCACAAGTTAAAGCTTTAAGGGAACATAGGAAAGGAAGCGCTGCGCATAATAAATTACGAGGACAAATTATCAGCGCAGCTTCAGGTCAAAATGTTCGCAGTGATTCTAAAACGGCATATTGCCTCGCAACAATAGAATCTGCTTTTGTAAAATTAAGTGAAACTTATCCTGAGTTTACTGATCTGACATCAAAAACCGGTGGACATAACGGATTAGGCTGCGCCCAATTTGTGGATTATATGAAACAAAATTTTCCCGAATATGTCGTTTATACAAAAGATATTACAAAAACCATGATGGAGAAAGATGCCGATGGCAATTATCGATATGGTCGTGGAACATTAGCTTGGCAGTCTCAAAGGCGTTCGGGACAAAAGGCTTTAAGTCATATGATTTCCTTTGACGGACATGATGAAAACGGATGTCCGCTATATGATGCTGGTAACAATGATGTTGACAATAAAGTACATCCGAAAGGAATTTCGGGGTATGTTATTGATACAAAAGGTGTTTTGAAACATTTGGCTAAAATCTATATGGCCGGAGATGAAAAAGAGCAGATGTTTGTTGTTTCCCAATATTTTAAAAATAATAAAGAAGGTTTTTACTCAATACTTAAGGATTGTGCAGTTCAGCAACCGAACCAAATCCATAAGTTAGAAAGCTATATATTTACTCTTGCTACAGAAAAAAACAACATTCCCTGTATTAAAAACATTAATTTTGTAAATATGACAGGAGGAAGATCATAAATCTTCATTCCATTCTTGAGAGATTGTGCTTCCGATTCGGATGGATACAAATAATACGCCGTTTCATGTAAAGTACATTTAGTAATGTTTTCTGAATAAAAAAATAATAAAAGTTGTATTCTAAAATAAGTCTGTGTTTTTACAGATAAAATTTCTTCAAATAAAAAATCTGAGATATCTTTGTTCAAGAATTTAAAAGTAAAAAACAAAGAATATATATTTTTTTTAGACAAACGATAGGTTTTTACTTGACTTTTGTCTAAGATAAGACTAACCTTATCATCAATAAAATAATTTTTTTAAATAGTAATTCTTTCAATTTTTATGAAAAAAACAAGAAATCTCCTCATGCGCGCCGAAACACAGACGCCGGAGGGTATCAAGAACAACATTGTGGCCCTGTTGCCCTGGATTACTGAAGCATATGAGCTGGAAAATCCGGTTTTATCCTATGACAACCAAAACCCGAAAGACCGTTACAAACTGGTTTGGGTTATGGAAGCTCATACAAAAGCCGGAAACAGCAAAACTTGCTTCTGTTTTTATCCCATGAAAAACAAGCTTTTGCAGCGTCCCTACAGCATGGCGACTCCGCTCAACGCTCCTGGAGAAACTTTTCCCAGCAGATACGGTCTCATGGAGGTCGTAGAACTGGCAGATTCATCACTGGGTCTCCAGATTACAAACGTTTCAACAATGGCATAAGAAGTATAAACCAAGGCAAAATAAAAAATTTATGGAAGTGGCATACAATGTAATTGAAACCCCTGAATGGGCAACAAACGTGATGTACGAACAAATGAGTAAAGAAGTTCGTAAGCAATATGCGAACATAAGTAACGCTCATCTGGAGGTTGTTTCCGGGCTCTCACAACCCGTTTGGGTCATGGAACTTTACGACTACGGTCAGGTAACAGCTCTTGCTATTCTGGAAGCTCCGTGCAGAAATGCGCCACGATATTTTTATATCGTGTACGCTCAACAACTGGTTCACCGTCCCATCATCGATGAAGGGCAGGTGTATTCAGCTCCCATAGGCGGCTATGATGCCCACATTCTCTCCAATAAAATCGGAGAGGTATGTGTCGAATGGGAATAACCAAACAAAACAAGTAAAACTAACAAAACCGGCATATGCCGGTTTTTTTATTGCAATATTCTTACCATTAGCCCATGACAAATCATAAAACATGACTATATGAAAATAACCTAAAATAAAAATACAAGGAGAATGTCATGGAATTTTATTTATTGTTATCGTTTTTTGTAATTTATTTCATAACATCATTTGCGGTAAACAAACGGGTTTTGAATAAAATTTGGACGGTTGCATTTATTGCCTCATTTGCTATTACCGGTATTGCCATAGGTTTTATTCGCGTTAGTCAGCAAGATGTTATGATGTCTGCCGGTCAATTAAACTGGTATTATATGCTGTATCTTTTTGGCTCAATGGCAGTTGTTTTAGGGGTATTAAATTTGTGGATGTATCGTAAAGCTTTGTGGAATATACTTTTCCGCGATAGTGATACCGATATTGAAGAAGACGAGGACAACGAATAAAAAATTACTTTTTTCTTTTATTTCCTGCAAAAATGCATTACAACAAAAGCCAACAGGAGATAAAATGTTAAGAGTCAGTAATTTAAAATTTCCGTTAGGATTTGATGAAAGTGGTCTGGCGGCTGCGACAGCTCAACAATTGGGTGTGTTGCAACCATTTACATTTTTTAAGATTGTCAAGAAAGCCGTTGATACGCGCAGTCGTTCAGCCATTTACACGATTTATACAATTGATATAGAAACAGAAGATGATGAAGCTGTATTAGCTTCGGGAAAATGGCCGTTTATTGAAAAGATTAATCCGCTTCCTCCTCTTTCTATAGCAAAATATCATAAACCCGTGCAACGTCCTGTCATTGTTGGGAGTGGTCCGGCCGGTATATTTGCCGGATTAGTTTTGGCAGAAGCAGGGCAGTGTCCCATAATAATCGAGCGCGGAAAAGCCGTTGCTGAACGTCAAAAAGATGTCGAACGATTTTGGCAACAGCGTAAATTGAATCCGAATTCAAACGTGCAGTTTGGGGAAGGCGGGGCCGGAACATTTTCAGACGGCAAACTAATGAGCGGAATCAAAAAAGATGCGGTCACAGCAAAAGTTTTTGCGGAATTTGTTGAAGCAGGAGCTCCGGAAGATATTTTATATCTAGCAAAACCTCATTTAGGCACGGATAAGCTATATCATATTGTGCAAAATATACGGGCAAAAATTGTTGGCCTTGGAGGAGAATATCGCTTTGAGCATCGTTTGGATGACATTATTGTCAACAATGGAAAACTGCAAGCAATAAAAGTTTCAACTCCGCAAGGGGAGGAAGAAATTAGCTGTTCAAAATTGATATTGGCCATCGGGCATAGTGCTCGAGATACTTTTGAGATGTTATATAAACGTCAATTACCGCTTGTGCAAAAAGTTTTTTCTGTCGGTGCACGTATTGAACATCGGCAAACAATGATAAACAAAGCATTGCAGCACGAATTTGCCGGACATCCGGCCTTGGGAGCCGCTGATTATAAGTTATCTGTTCATTTGCCGAATGAGCGTTCAGCATATACATTTTGCATGTGTCCCGGTGGTGTCGTGGTAGCAGCTGCTTCGGAACAGGGGCGCGTGGTTACTAATGGAATGAGTTATTATGCGCGAGATAAAGAAAATGCAAATGCCGCGCTTTTAGTGGGAGTTGGTCCGAAAGATTTTGGGGGCAATCATCCGTTGCAAGGAATGTATTTCCAACGTCAGCTTGAAGAAACCGCTTTTAACGTTGCAGAAAAGACATATCAGGCACCGGCACAAAAAGTTGAAGATTTTTTGAAAAAACGTCCGACACAAAAATTCGGCGAGGTTCATCCGAGTTATTCTTGCGGCGTTATTCCGTCAGATTTAGGACAGGTTTTTCCTTCAGAAATAGCAGATACGTTGCGACTTGCCATTTTAGAAATGGATAAAAAACTTCATGGATTTAGCTGTGGCGAAGCTGTTTTGACCGGTGTTGAAACCAGAAGCTCTTCCCCGATACGCATGCTTCGGGATAATAATAACCAAAGCCCGATAGGCGGAATTTATCCTTGTGGAGAGGGAGCCGGTTATGCCGGTGGGATTGTTTCTGCAGCGGCAGATGGCATAAAAACCGCATTAAATCTTTTTGCAGAGGTTGAATAATATAAAAAACGCTATACGTTATCAAAACAGAGATAAAGGAGATGAATAATGGCAGAAAATATAAATAGCGATGCTTCTTGTCATCATAAGTGTTGTTGCAGGGGAAAATTGTTTGGTGTGGCGGTTGTGGCTGCCGGTATTGCTTTAGGTGGATTTTTTCCGGGATATTATTACTATCAGGCTAAAGTTAATTCAAACTTTGTCACTGTAAAAGGATTGGCAGAAATAGATGTTAAGGCAGACTTAGCTATCTGGAAGCTGAAGTTTGTTGTAACCGGAAATAGTTTGCAAACCACACAACAAGAAATTTCACGCCAGCGTGGCTTGATTTATGCCTTTTTGGCAAAACAAGGAATTGCAGCGGAGCAGGTAACGGAAGATCGTGTTGAAACGAATGATTTGTTAGCAAATCCTTATCGCAGCAATAATGACATGAATTATCGTTTTATCGTCAGCCAGACATTAACCGTCAGATCATCGGATGTTGATGTGATAGATAAAGCCTTGCGTCAAAATGGTGAACTGGTGGCACAAGGAATTATTTTTGATAGTCAATCATATGGTTCACCGGTATCTTATATCTTTACCGGATTGAATCAGATAAAGCCGCAGATGTTGGAAGAGGCAACAAAAAATGCCGCAGCCGCCGCATCTGAATTTGCCAAGAGTTCCGGAAGTGTTGTCGGTCGCATTCGTCGTGCCAGCCAAGGCGTGTTTTCTATTATGCCGCGAGATGAGACAGATGGAATGCAAACCCAATATATCAATAAAAAAGTACGGGTTGTTTCCACGATTGAATATTGGTTGGAATAAAATAAAAAGGGGCAAAAGCCCCTTTACTTTTGTTTGAAATCTCTATAAGGTGAAAATAAATAAGTATTATTGTTAAACTATAAATTCAAATTATGGCACCACTGAATAGAACACGATTAGAGCGCTTGTTTGAAGCCTTTCAGGCCATAGTCAGCCTGACTTTTTTTGCTGTGGTTGGTATTTTAGTTATGATAAAAGATGACCTTGCTACATCCACCAAAATTATTGGGGGCGGCTTTTCATTTTTTGTTGTCCTGCTGATTTCCTTTATTTTAACGAAATCATTCTCCATCACAAAAGTTCTATGGTTTATCATCATTTCGATATTGCTTGCCAGCATATTCGGATGGATAGTTCTCTAAAAAAATCCCCGCAAATTGCGGGGATTTTTTTGCATTCCGGTCTTTGTTGTAAAAGAGATATTTTCTTTACCGTTTAAGTAGTACCTCCGGCGGCTCGCATTTACGACTGCAAATGAGGGTTTTCCTCAGCCGCTTAATTAATGCCTCCGGCGGCTCGCCGGTTGTGTTCGGGCTTGCACCAAACATCTCAGGACACGATGAAATAGGATTCCAAAAGTGCATGATAAAATCAGAGGCTGAAAGGATACGTGAAAACAAAAGAAAAACCCCTCGGAAATCCTTTCCGAGGGGCCTTTCGTCATTGAGCGAACCAATTTTTTACTGATAACTCTGACTTTATGTCAATGTTTTTTTGAATCTGATCTTTATTTCGACTATTTTTGAAACTAGTTTCAGGAGTATTCGCTTTCTGAGCCTCGCACTTAGCTGCATAATTAGTTTGCTGAGCGAGCAGTGCAGGGTCAACAGCATAGGTAATGTTAGGATGTAAAAGAAGTACAACTTTCTTTTCCACATAATTGCCACTACTATCTAGCGACCCGTCTCTATAGATATATTTACAACCAAATTGCATGTCAACTTTATAAGTTGCTCTATCTCCTGTAGCTGTACATCCTTGATCATAGGGACCGCCTGTGAAATTGATATCAATATATGATGTCACTTTTCCCCAACCATCACCTTTATCAAGACCATGTAGAGTACTATTTTGAGAGTTTCCAAGAATTCTGGTTCCGCAACGCAATATTGGCTTCGTACCATCAAGGATCTTTTCTCCACAGGTTTGAGTTCCACCATTAGTTGGGGAGTTGGTATCATCCCATTGATAACATTGTGAAACTTTATTATACGAACTATCTATATTGATTAATGGACAGCGGAGTTTTTTCTTTGTATCAGGATCTACAATACATTTCAAAACATCTGTCATCGTATGTTCATATAATTCATACTTATTTACACAATCTTTATAACAGGTTAATCCACCAACTTCAGAAGAAGGAACCGTCTTGCAAACTTGGGCGGCTGGTATAGAAGCTTTATAGCTTGATTTGTACGAACTACAGGTCTTAGTAACACAAGCGGATACGCTGGTTTGTCCTTTTTTTCCTTCAGTTGTACCCGACGGGCATTTCTTACAATCAGATTGGCTTGTTTTTCCGGTTTCATCTAAATAAGTGTCGACCGGACATTCTATACAACTTGATTGACGTTCTTTATCTTGATAAGTTCCGGCCGGACAGATTTTACAGCTCGATTGTTTAGTTTCATCCTGATAATACCCTTTGTCACATTTTTTACATTCGTTTTGTCCGGTTTTATCTTGAAAAGTTCCTGGGTCACAATTTTTACAACCTGTCTGCCCCGTTTTATCTTGGTACATCCCAATAGGACAAGCTTCACACTTTGTTCCCGCATACCCACTCTGATATTTTCCGACAGGACATGGATCACACGCCGTACGTGTCGGACTAACCGATATATCTGTCGGATTATATGTGCCGGGATAACAGTGTTCACAGAGATAGTACTGATTCGGGAAATATCCTGCATCACAGCGACAAGCGTGATAACATACTGTTTTGCCTCCATGATATATATCTGATTGACATGTTCTGTGTTCTTTTACTGATGTTGAGTAGTAACTTTGAATTTCTTGGCAAGTCTGTTCAACACAAGCTGTACCGGTATCGTTTAACTTGTATGAGTTTTTACAAGATGTCAGCTTATATCTGGTTACCTTTTCAGAGCCACAACCGGTTGAACATGTGTCATAATTAGCATTAGCCGGTGGGGTCGAAAATGGATAATTCGTTGCCGTACAAGATGTATTTAAATTTCCACAAACACACTTACCACATGGTTTTCCTCCGGATTTACCATTCGTTGTTAGCGTATACCCGTCGACAGAGCATCCTGTTGTATTTGTCGAGAAATCAGTGGGGCATTTTTTGGCTTTACATGTTGCTATTTCTCCCGTCAAACGGTAGGTTGATCCAACTTCCCATCCCTCGGTTTCTTTACAGGATGTGATTTTATATTTTTTAACTCCGCCAGCTGTGCATTGTTCACAATTTGCACCCTCCGGACAACTTGTATTATTATATCCCGTACAATCCTTTTCACAAGCCGTACCCGCAGCATTCATGACATAACCAGTGTTACAGGTACAAGCATATCTATAATATTCCTCAGGAGCACGTGCCAGTGTTACCGAGCACGGTGCGCTACAAGTCCCGTTTGCAAGGGTTGATGAGCTGAATTTATATTCAGCAGGACAACTACATTTATAGTGTATCCCGTTATCATCAGTGCATGAACTGCAGGTAGCTGTCCCTTTTGTTACATAGGTATTATATAAATCTTGTGTGAATCTATATTCATTAGGACAACTACATTTTGAGAAATATACTTCTGAAGAAGCAAGCCAAGAAAACTTGGAGTTTGTGGTTGTCACAGTGCATGACTCCCCGCCCAGTTCTTTAGGCGCAGCACACTTTGAGCCATTATATATGTAATAACTCAGGTCGCAAACACATTCATCATAACAAACTAAACCACCGGGATAAACTTTGCGACCTTTTCCGACAGAGTGTGACGGACATGAACCAAGTTTGTTATATGCCGCACAGCGCTGATTGTGGACATCATCATCACTTCCTCGCATTTTGCCACCCTCAGCAATTCGACCACCCAATTTAGCTTGATAGTCTGGTAAAAAGTTTGTTCTGGCTAATAAAAAAGAATTATCCGTGCTTGATAAAGATTCGGGAATTAGAGCATTGATTTGTGCGGAATTATCAAGGAGAAAACTATCCAAATTGGATGCTTTTGCATTAAGTCCTAAAAAACAGACTGTAAAACAAAGCGAAAATGCTAATAATTTCTTCATGTTGCACCTCGATAATATGAAAATCCAGAACTCTTTTCAAAATATCATATTATAGTAGAAATGTCAATTGATTATAACCATTAGTCAATAAATATTCATAAAAATGTAATGATTAATAACGGCTATTTATTACGTTTGCGCCGTAATAAAACATATAACGCCCCTTCGCCGCCATCTGCGGGTCGAGCATAACTAAAACTCAAAATAAGAGGGCGCAAGTCCGGTGTGTTCAGCCATTGCGGAACACGATCTCGCAAAATTCCGCGCACTTCAAACCAGTCTTCTTCCTCTTTATGAAGGCCTTTTCCTGTAATGATTATCACGCAACGACACCGTTGCAAATAAGCCTGTTTGATAAAGTATTCAACCTTATCAAAAGCTTCTTTTTCTGTATAACCATGCAAATCTAAGCGGCGCTCAATAACGAACTCACCGCGTTTAAATTTATCTGCGGTCTTCTTATCAATATTATCCGTTGAGCCAACCCTCAAGAGGGATAAGCTTTCTCCGCTATATACGGCTTGATAGTCAATATGTTCTTTAGGCGGATTGATTATCAGGGGTTTTGAGGGCGGTTCTTCAATGTGGGGTAGGGGACGAACACCTTTAACGGTTTCAGTCCAAGCCTCATCATTAGGAGCAGCTTGTCTAGGATTGAGGTGTTTCATCATCATCAACCTTTTGTGTGTCCGTCATATAATCCGCATAGTTATTGATTACAAACTTTTTCCAATCACCATCCGGAGCCACACAACCAATCTGTTTGTTTTCGGCATTAACCAAAACAACTCCGCCAAAAGCCCACAATTCACAGCAATTTTCATAACTTGATGTAATATAATCTTTTGTGCGTTGAATAAGTAATGCGTTAATCCTTTTTCTGATAACATTAGAATATATAAGAATCATGCCGATAATAAATAAAAGGCCAAACAACACACCGACCAACCACATAAGAACAATGCCCAGCAAAATCGGAACCAAAATAGGTAAAAGACATTCCCATGGATCATATAGAGGCGATTGGGGGCGATTGATTTTTCCATAGTCCATATAAATGCGTAATTTGTCATGATTTATGGCTCTGACTAAAGCTTGATAAATCAATTTATCTGCACGATTTGCCGTTTTTTTCTTAGTCATTATCGGGTAATCTCCATTGTTTTAGGCAAAAGGATAAAGTAACGACCGGTCGCGTTCATTTTACCGGCAAGTTCTAAAATATCATCATGACCGCTGCCCCAGAAATAGTCGCCGCGAATAGCTCCTTTAATAGCTCCACCGATATCCTGAGCTACAACCATCTTTTGAATAGCCTCTTGATTGGGACCTTTGGTTTCCAACCACAAAAGAGCCCCAAGCGGAATAAAGGTTTTATCAACGGCAAGACTGCGACCAGCCGTCAGCGGAACACCTTGCGCACCAAGAGGACCATCCGCATCAACCAATCGATGAAAAACGAAGCGTTTATTGGTATTCATATGTTGATAGGCTTCTTGCCCTTTTTCTTTCAACCATTTTTTGATATGTCCCATTGAGGCTTTTCCGGGTTCTAACAGTTTTTGAGAAAGTAGAATACTACCGATGCCTGTAAACTCACGTCCGTTTGTATCTGCAAAACCGATTCGTTTTTGTGTCCCGTCATCTAACTGAGCCACTGCCGAGCCCTGAATTTGCATAACATAAACATCAACATAATTATCTGCCCACAGAATAACAGGAGCCTGAAAATCAGAATTAAAGATTTCATCTCGGGTATAATAGGGAATAAGTTTATTCTTTTCAACACGACCGAGCAATCGTTTTGAAGGGAGTGTCGTGTCAAAATCATGCGGATTAAATTCAATAAGATCCTCCGGTCGCCCATAAATAGGGATTTGATAAGCCCCTCCTTTTTTACGAGAGGCATTAATTGCCGCTTCATAATAAGAGGTGAACTTTCCTTCGCTGCTTCCGTTATAGGTGACCAGATATGGAACAAAGTTGTTTTGAATAAATTTCTTCAGATTCTGTTTTTTGACCGAAGAGAGCTTGTGGCAAATATCTAAATAAGCATGCGCTGAAATCTTGATTTCAGCAGTTTCAAGCGTCGTTCCTTTATTTTGTTTTAAGGCATCACAACTATTTTTCCAAGCATTTAGAAAACCATCCAGATTATCATTTTTAAATCCGGACAAATCATTAAAAGACACTTTTTCAAGTCGTAAAGGAGAAACCTCTGACGGCGTGTCTTTTTTTTGCTCGCAAGCTGTCAACATCAGAGAAGCAGCTATAATAATCAGAAAACGATGCATTATTTTTTAGTCGAAGTTAATATCCAGTTAGGCGTTGTAGATGTTAAAGCTTTTTCAAAAGTCCAAACATCGGTGATGTTTTGAATATAATTTTCGTCGCCTTCAATAACATTATTGTCGGCATCGCGCAAAACATTAACTTGCTCGGTAACAAATTCAACACTGATACGAGCAATATCTTTGTTAGTGATTTCGGCTTTTATAACCTCAGTTTTATCAAAACAGATAAAATCCGTTTCAGCAGAAATTTTTTCATTTTTTCTGCACTCAATCACTTCTTGAAATTTTTTCATAATATTTTTACTGACTAACATTTCCAGTGTTTCAATATCCCCTTTATTAAAGGCTTCGGTAATAACCTGAAAAGCAGTTTGTGCAGATTTAACAAATTTAATTTTATTAAAATTAGGAATACGCAGCAGGGTCTTGTCTAAATCAGTCAAATCTTCTTCATTTGTTTCCGGAATAAGTTCTTGAGACATTTCTGTATTATTTTGTTGAGCTTGTTCAGCGGCTTCTTTCATCAAAATATGATAAAGCTTTTCCGCGCTGTCTTTGCTGAGGCGGATTTTTTGTTGATTAACCGGCGTTGTCCCTATGATACTGAATAATTTTCTAAAAACCAAAACCACAACGGCTAACAAAATGATAATATCCAAATGTGTCATCTTTATTCCCCTTTTCTTAGCAATAAATATAGCTTATTTATAACTATTATCAACTATTATTATTGTTTGACCTGAACAAATTTTGAGTGTAAAAGATTAGTAATATAAAATTGATGAGGAGAATAAATAATGTCTGAAACATCTCAAAAACAATCGGAACAGGCTTTGCCGCCTATTCAGTTGCATAATCAGTTTATTAAAGATTTATCTTTAGAAATTCCACATGCACCGGAGATTTTTAAAAATGTGCAAAGCCAACCGGCTATTAAAATTGATGTGGATATCAGTGCGCGTCCGTTAGAAAATGGAATTTATACCGTTGAACTGAATTTCCGTATTGATGGAGATATTGAAGATAAGAAATTTTTTATTGTTGAAATGAGTTATTGCGGCGTTGTTGAACTCCACGTTCCGGAAGAACATGTTCAACCTGTTTTAATGGTCGAAATTCCACACATGCTGTTTCCGTTTGCCAGACAAGCCATCAATAATGTTATGTTTAACGGAGGTTTGCCGCCATTAATGCTTAACCCGATAGATTTTGTGGCAATGTATAAAGCAAAAGTCCAAAATACGGCAGCTAATCAAAATTAACAAAAATTAAAACCCCCAATTATTATGATTGGGGGTTGTGTTTATTTCAAATAGTTTAATAAAGACGTGCTCATCACACTTTGTAGTACCTGATAAGAGGCATTTAAGTTGTTAAGCGTCATTAAAGCTTTAACCGTAGCTTCTGTTTGGTCAACATTCTTCAGGGACTGAATGCTGTTTTCCAAATTATGCTGTACTGATGCAAGACTGGTTTCAGCGCTGGCCAGCATGGTGATATTAGCACTCAACTTTGCATTAACCGTATACAGATCAGTGTTGAGTTCGTTAGTTGTATTTCCTGAATTATATTCTGCACTTTGAATCAGTCCGAATACTTCCGTAATAATATCATCAGTATGATTACTGTTAATCAATCCTTCAAAATCATCTGCCGGATTAATATCTTCAACAATGTTTCCTTGAGCAACTTGTCCCAAAGCACGGAATAATTTTTCAAAAGCCGGATTATTCCCTGTAATATCCATTGTTACGGACTGATTCATTGTAATATGTTTTTCACTGGCGAAGCTTCCGCCTTTATAATAAGACTGCGTTGACATACTCCACTTACTGGATGCGGCAATAGTGGTTTCTTCTTCAGGAATGCGATTCGGATCAGCAGTAAAATAAATCTCACTACCATCTTCACTAATTCCGGTAACCTGAATGGTGGGCGCAATATTCTTGTCAAATCCGCTCATGTTCAAGATAGAACCGATAGGAAGCGAAGTGTTAATTTTAGCACCGCCACCATCAACAATCTGATCATCAGCTCGAATAGGCGTTGATTCTTCAAATGTAACAGTTTTACCGTCTTCCGAAACAGATTTGACGATATAAGCACCGTTGTGTGTGTCTCCGGCATCACCGATAATCATCGTATCACCGGGTTTTAAGGCTGCAAAAGCACCATATTGTGTTGCTTGCAAGCTGTTTTTATCGCTATTAAAAGTTAATGTTCCGGTTGTTTCTGCATTGGCTGTTAAAATTTCCTGCATAAAACCGCCGACTTTTTCTGCTTTCAAAACACCTTCGTTACCTTGTGTTTTTTGAATGGTCAAGCTACCGGTGTTTTCTGCAGTAAATGTTCGATTAGTTAAATCTGCACCACTACTGTCCGGATACTTAATATTAATACCATCATAGTAATTTTGAAAATCTTCTAAAGTCGTAAACGGAAAACTGACCGGAGCAACGCTTGAGTTTCCACCACCAAATAAATATTTGCCGTTGACATTAACATTCAAGGCATCAGCCAGCATAGACATCATGGCAAAGGCTTGTTGTTGAAGCTGTCGCATATTTTTATATTGATCATCATTCATTGTGTGCGGTGTTCCTGTTGTAACACCTTCCGCATTCAAAACGGATGACGAGCCGTTAACCGTATAAAGCGGAAATGAAAATGTTGTATCTTCAAAAGAAAAATCCGGATTTGTTGATGCAACTTTATCTTTCAGGGCATTCATGACATCTTGAGCATAGGTATCACTTCCGGGAGTTAAGGCCGAAATGTCAATATTATTACCATCTCCGTTATCGGCAAATGTATACTGAACACCATCAAGTGTAAGAGTTTTGTTCAAATAAACATCCTCATTACTACTAAAGGTAATTTTTCCACCGGTATAATCCGGACTGATTTGTGTTAAGTCTGAGGAGCCGAAAGAAGTCAGCATACTTTTAAATTCGGAAAGCGATTTATTAATCGTTTCCATTGATGTATTCATTGTCTTAAATTCAATATCGAGCAATTGATTCGTTTGCTGAAAACCAGAGGTAACTGTAGCAGTAGCTTCCATACTGACAATACTATAGGCATCCATACCATAACCGGTATAGTTTGGAGATTTCAAACCTGTTGTTGCCTGAA
>CAYLIN010000006.1:0-24380 GCA_964383725.1 uncultured Azospirillaceae bacterium
CATTGATTATGATCGATGAAACGGCGCCGATGTTAAAACACCCGATGTTCCGTGATTATTTTGCTATCGGTCTGCAAGAAGGACGTAAAAAACGTCAAGCGTATTTGTGTGCATTCCAACAACCCAATATTATTGATAAACTGGGGGTTGGTGAAGTTATCCGCGGTCAATGTCAAACGGTCATTTTCTTCCGTAACCCTCAAGCCATGCAGGAAGATTATGTAAACTGGAATTTAACAACGGCGGAAACAGATTTTATTTTCGGTAACTCATATCGTGACTTCCCTTATGCAATTCTGCTTTCCCGTCCGGCAACCGGAGAGTCTGTAATTCTCGACGTTGATTTAAGTGGCTTAGGACCATATCTGCGCATTTACAACTCCGGTCGTAAAAATGTGCTTTTGGTTGAGGAATTGATTAAGGAATACGGCGAAGAAAACTTTGTTACAAAATATTTAAATCTTGAGTAAATACGCTGAATTTCATTTATTCAAACAGCAAAAAATGCTATAATAAAACCATATCTGGGCACAAACGGGAGGAGACAATGGAAAAGTCGAAAAGTTGCAAAAAAATTGTTGCAAGGCTTGTGTGTGTTTGCCTCTGGTGTTTGTTGGCGATAAATGCGCAAGCTCAAGTTCCAACGATAAATCCTGAGGGAACGAGCAACAACTTCAAAACATTTTTGAACGGCATTAAAAACAGCAAGGTCGTGGTCGAAGGAACAAAAATGGTAGGGAAGGCTCAGGCTGCCATCGGCGAGGCCAAAGGAACTGTTTCCGAATATGTGACCAAAAATAAGGAAAAATTAGAAAGAGCGACGACAAAGTTAAAAAAATATAAGGAACGGGTCGAAGAGTATAAAAAACAGTACGAAGACTACAAATCAAAAGCCATGGAATACAAAGACAAGGCCATGGAATACAAAGATAAGGCTACAGATTACTATAATAAAGGTATGGAATATAAAGATAAAGCCATGGAATATAAGGATAAGGCTTTAGAATATAAAGACAAAGCCATGGCATTAAAAGATGATGCCTTAAGTACGGCATCTGCTCTAAAAGATACCGCAAATGCGGCTGTCGGCAGTGCTCAAAATATGGCGTCACAAGTTTCCAATAAGGTTTCAGGGGCTGTCGGGGGAACATCGCAAGCTCATGGGGGAAATGCCTCTGTTCCTCAAACAGGAAGTTATTCCGGAAACACATCCGTTTCACAAACAAGAGGTTATGGTGACAGTTATCAGGGCGGCGGTAGCACGTCAAGTACATCAAGCAGAGCTCAGAGCTTAGGGACAACAAGTTCATTATCTTCCGGAAATGTATATAATTCTGGAAATGTCAGCCAAAACAACAATGTAAAAGCGACAACACGGCAAGCTTTTTCAAATTCACAGACTGTCGCACAGCAAAATACAGATGCGATAATGCCTGTTGCAGCTCAAAATATATCTGCAGAAGTTCAGCAAAGAGCCGTATCGGTACCGCAAAATGTGACGGCAGCAGCTCAACAAGCTGTTGCGGCTGATATCCAAACAATGTCAACATCGGTTCAGAAAGAAGTAATGGCGGATGCGCAAACTTTATCTTCCGCTGACATGCAAAAAGTTATCGCAACATCCCAAGCTCAGTTAAAAAGTAATCAGCAGAAAGTTGTGGACGGTAAGTCTCTTTCTTCAACAGCAGTCGTCCAAAGAGGCGAAAAAGCTTCTGTAAATTTGCGAGCTCAAAAATTGAATCAGAGTTTGGCGACAGATAAGGCTCAAATAAAAAAAGAGCTTCAACCTAACAATATTCGTCGCAGCACGTTCAAAACCTTAGAGAAACGCTCTTCTCTACAGCCGATTGAGGTCGAACACTTTGCTTTTTTTAAACAGTCTGAACCATTGGCTTTTGCATTTGAATTTCCGAAGCTTCCGGATGGCGGGATTCCGCCCAATGGAAAAGTACTTATTCCTCCAACAATTGCGACAGTTAATAATTTGAGTAGTGAAGATGTAAAAAAAGCGGGGACAATGGATGAATATATTGTCAAGATGAATGATACTCTAAAAGGAGAGCAGGTCGGAAACAATAACGGTGCTTATCTGCGTCAAGGAAAACGAGAGCTTGTAGCCGCCTATGTTGTAGAAGCTTATAAGGCTCAAAAAGAAATTGAAGACCTCGCAGATAAAGTTATCGATTCGATAGAATTAGCTCCTGCGATGACTGAGCAAGATCAATATGGTAACATGGTTGAGGCCAACAAAGCTGTTGTACAGGCCTTAAACAGTTTTTTGCAAACCAAAAGTGCGTTATTGTTGCTGGATGCATATGAAAATTATGTGGATTTTAAATTTTCAACTCCTAATGAAAATGAGGAGGACAAATGAAAAAATTGAAATACATAACTTTATTTTTCAGCGTTTTTTTCTTAAGTGGTAAATTATGCGCTCTTCCGTTGCAAGATGATGGAAAAGCAACATCAGGAGCACGAATTTTTCCGAAAGACATGGCTATGTTCTGTGACATTAGCTCGCATGATGCGAATAATTCTGAAAAGATAAACGAATGCCTTAATAAAATTTTGCTCCTTAAACATCAAAGAGAAAATTACATAAAAGAATACGGTCCAATGTTTAGTGATATGTATAGACAAATGAGTTCGGAAGCGATGGATTTGGCTGTTAATAATCTGGCGGAAGATGTTGAGCAACAGATAGAAAACGATGTCGAAGAAACTGCCTCAACTCAGGGGGCAAAAGTTGATGAAAGTGCTCAGATAAAGAAGTTTCAATATAAAAATGCGTTAACGGCAGAGTTAGCCGGCAAGACCATTGTTAATCTGATGGATGTCAACGGGGCGCTGATGACGTTGAGCGGTCTGAAATATTTCAATAGTTTAGAAACATCGGATGATGCAGCGGAAATTGATGAGCCGATAGAGTGAGGAACGGATGGCGTGTCTGAAAAAAACATATCTTCTGTTAATGACGGTCTTTTTAATCAGACCGATGTCCTCACTTGCGGCAACGAGTGATCCGATTGTTGGTGCTTTGGACACGGTTAACGGCTATGTTGAAAAAGCAAATACGACTATGGATGAGTATTCTAAAGTATCTCGCGAATATGTGCAAAAAAAGTTGGGTAGTATTGGGGATTTGCAAGAGGCTGTCAAACAATCCAAAAAAATTGAGAAAATTAAGGAAAAAGCCGAAAAACTGAAAGAAAAGCAAGAAAAAATTATGAAAAAATTGGCCGATGCTCAAAAGAAAAAAGAAGAGCTATTGGGTAAGCTTCAAGAGTTTCAAGAGAAAAAAGAAGAATTGCAAAATAAAGTGGCTTCGACAGCAAGTAAATATACTCAAAAAATAAAAGAAGCCCAAGAAAAAGCACAAAAAGCTTATGAGCAGGCAAATGCACGTTTTGAGGAGCTTTCATCTCAGGCTCAAAAACTTAAAGAACAGGTGGACGCACAACGGCAACAAAATAATGAGTCTGAAATGGATGAGGATAGTGATTGGGATTCTATCAATGATCTTTCCTCAACGGAAACGAGCTCCCGTACGGTATTTGATGTTGGTGAGCCTAGCATGAAAATTTCTCAACCGGTCATAACACAAAATATTCAGTATAATATGCCCCAAGGCATTGATGAAAATGGTAGCTTTGTACCAGTTGTTGCTGTACCTCAACCGGTAGCCGCAACAGCAATCCCTCCGGCTGGACAGTTTTCTGAAGTTGCAACAAAGATTAGTTCTGCCGTCAATATGACACAAATTCCGGATATGTCGGCATTAAGCGCTTTACCGGATGTAGGACAGCTTCATCAAGTTCAAGCTCTGGAAGTTATGCAACAAGCCGTATCTTCGGAGAAAATAGAGCCGACAGAAGAATCTCAAGAACAAAAAAGCGATTTATCATTAACGGATCAGCTTTTACAAGATGAGAAAACCCCATTAGAGGCAATAACCGAAAAAGCTTTATCAGGTAAAATGAAAAGCGCAATGCCGAAACAAGATCAAGATATGGACAAGCCGCAAGAGATGAAAACAAAGAATTTGCGTCGCAGTTTTGAAAAAGTCCAATCTCCGCAAAAGCTAGAGAAGACAAAGACAGTACAAAAGCTTGAGAATGCAAAACCGGCTCTGAAGATTGAAAAAGCTAATTCCGCACAAATAATGGAGGAACAAAGATTATGAATAGATTGATAAAGATTTGCTTTATAATGGCAGCTTTGTTTTTCTCCGTTGTTCGGATATCGATTGCGGGAGAGATTCCTGAGTTTTTGAGTGAAAATTTGAACAATCCCAGAAAGAATATCTGTCCGTTTCTTTGTAATGTAATGTATGTTCACGTCACCTCTGATGGTGAAGATACAGAGAAAGACACCGGTAGTAACTCTCAAAAAGCGATAGCATTAGCAGAAAAACAGGCAGAGTTAAAACGTAGTCTGGCTTTGCAAGTCTATGCCGATGGTTTGACAACACGAACACTGCAGTTGAAAAGAGAAAGTGAAGAACAAGAAGCATCTCTTAAAAATATTAATATGGGATTTTCTTTTCCTAAAGACAAAAAAGGTATTTTGGATGATATTCAGCCTCATCTGGTTAATATTGCCAATAGTTTAAGTCGAATAGCCGCCTTGCAAGCAGAAATAGCCGCTATGGATGGTGTGATACGCATAAGTCGCGATCCGGGAAAGGATGAGAGTGATATTTTGGGTATTTGTAATTGTGATGAGCTTATAAATGCAAGTTCCGGTAAAAATAGTAAGGAGAAAGCGAATGAAGCAACTGATTAGTTTTCTTCTGATTTGCGGCATGCTTTTCGTTGGAACAAAAGCCGAAGCGCAAGTTCCCAAGATTGATGCGCCGGAAAGTGCTTCAGACACGTCAAACGTTATTTCCAAAGTTGAAGACTGGGTGAAAGGGGCGCAAGATTACGTTGCCAACTCACAAATGGGTAAAGCAATCGGCGATGGTGTAAAAGCTGCTAAAAGCGGCGTAAAATTTGCCCAGCAGAAAATGAATGATGTTATGGATCTCTACAATCAGGGAATGACTTATGTTGAGGAAGCGAAAAACAGTCCGGAATATAAGGCAATGCAAATAAGCTATAAAATTAAAAAATTGCAAGATGAAAAAAATGCTTTGCTTCAAGAGCAAAAAAAAGCTCAGGAAGAAACAGAGGCTCAAATAGACTTAGTTCAACAAGAGGCTGACGCCAAAATCAGAAACCTGAATAAAAACTTGGATAATATGAAAGTATTGATGGCAGACGGCGATGATGAAAATGCCAAGATGGAGGTTGAAAAAATTAACAGCGAAATAAATCGGGTTAAAGAAAATTTGGCACAACGCGTCAGTGCCTTGCAAGCGCAATTGCCCGCTCAGGAAATCACTTCTTCTGCAAAGCTTCAAACTGCAGTTCAGGGAAACATTTGGGAAACAGGGAGCATAAATAAAAACGATATGGTTGAACAAAATCAGGATGATGTTATTTCCGGATTGCGCCCGGGAACGAAATTGGAAAAGAGATTATCTCAATCTTCTTCTCAACAATTTATTCAAAAAGGTGTTGCAGCAAAAAATACAAACATCCTACGATCAACAGTGGAAACGAGTGCTCAGGCCGAAGAAGTTTCACGGCGGAGGATTATTAAATGAGAACTAAGATAAAACAAAAATTAATTTATGGTATATTGTCAGTCATTTTAGGAAATCTTGTTTCCGTTGCACCGGTTTGGGCTTGGAGCACTGATGTCATGTCGATCTTGGATAAAGTCGGGGAGCAAACTTCCTCTATGGCAAGTACCGGAGATCCTGCGATGGATAAGATTAATGAGAGAATTATTCGTGAAGCACAAAAACTTTCTAAGCTGGTGGCTAAAGAGACAAATGTTTCAGATGTAAAATTTTCTTTCAGTGATCCGACCAAAAGTCGAAAAGAAACGGAAGAAACGGCATATCTTCCAGAAGGATCTCCCTTATCGGTTAAGAATATTAATAACATCAGAGAACAACGCTATGAAACCCGAAGAGAGGCTATTTATCAAAACCTGACGAAAGCGGCGAGTGATAGGTTTGAAGGAGATGGTATAACTCAGAGCTTAAACAGTAAAGTAGAGTTAATGCCGACTACGCCCGGAGAATCTGAAGGTTCGGGGATTAATGCCGAAGTTATGTTGGAAGAGGCCGAAGTCTTGCGTCGATATATTGAACAGGAAATAACCAATTTGTATATGGAGGCTGCCATTGCTATGGCAGGAATGAGCAATCTGACAAGTACGGGAGAAATCAGCGAAAATTTCGAATTATGTGCGTATTATACCGAACGACGGAAAAAGAAATCATTTATGGAACAAGCAAAGAGTGCCGTAAATAAAGCAAAAGATTTAGGTCAAAAAGTCAAAAGTGCCGTAGATGCAGGAAAAGAGAAGCTGGAACAAGCTAAAGAAATGTATGAGGCTGGTAAAGATATGGCAAACGAGGCCGCAGGTCTTGCCAAAGATTTAAAGGGTGTCGGCGGTGATTTATCTGACATAGGCGGTATAGGGGGAATGATATGATGAAGAAGAAAAGCATCATAAGCGTTTTATTGTTTTGTATCGGAATGTTCTCTTTTATTTCGACCGGACAAGCTTTTTTCTTTGATAAAATATTGGCTATGCCGGCGCCGGCGCTTATAACACCGGATTTAGTCGAACCAGGTGTTACAGGTGTAAAGACTGCTGGGTCAACTGTTCAGGGGGTTATGAGAGCCAAAAACCAAATTCAAAATGAAGTAAACAATATTCGCTCAGCAATTAATTCGATTTTCAATTTTTCATTTGAGGGGGCGTTGCAAGGAAATTTGAACATCGGCTTGCGTGGTGCAAAGGGGTGCCAGATTGAGAAACTTCCGGTAGATATTTACAATTCGGATGATGTGGCTAATGCTGTTTATTGGATTGCCCTGAAAGAACCGTATATTGAAATGCGAGATGCTTTTTGGGAAAAACGAGAGCGTTTTATTGAAGCCAATATTTTAGATATTATGTCGGCAACAGATAATATGAAAGTGTATATGGAAACTGTTGTTCGTCCGAGTATGGAAAAACTGAAGGAAGCCGTAAAAGAGGGCGGACATGGATTGCCTGCACCGGATGGTGGTAGTGAAGCTGTTGAAAATGAGGGAAAAGCCGTTGAAACAATCGAAAATCTGTTGAAACTTCTGGAAAGAACAATAGCTTTAAAGGCTCAGTTACAAGGTATTTTAGCAATAAAGAACGATATTGATACTATTGAATATCAAAATGGCGATGAGCAAAAGATAAAAAAAGGGGAAAAACAAGCTTCATTGTTTATTGAGGTTGAGGGAAACAGTAAAAAATATGCCCAATCCGTTCCACTGGCATTTGCTCGGTTAAGCAGTGAAAAAGTGACTGAAACCATGACGTCCGCTGAAATTTCCGGTTTATCGGCAGCTACCAGACGTGAGTTGAGTTTTATGGGCGCGTCCATAAAATATACGCTGGCACCTGAATCGGAAATTTCTCACCCTTATTATGATAATGCCGATAAAATTGATGAATTAAACAAGCTAAAACCGATACATGACGAAATTGAAGAAGCAATTTCTGCACATAATATGATTAATAATCTGCCCGAGTATAAAGAGGCGGCAATCGGTTATCAAAAAATTGTCGAACGTCATAAGAAAGCCATTGAAACGCTCAAATTATCACAACAATGTGTACAACAATATTTGGCTCGTCGGTATAATAATGCGCCATCTGTTTTTAACGGGGGCGTGTCTGATGTGACAGCTTATGATAAAATGAAAGGAATAGGCGGTTGGGCTATAGAAGCTTTTGAAACAGCCAAGGCCACACAAGCAACAACAGATACCATCGGTGATGAAGCTCAAGTCGGTTATGAATACGATCCAAACGTGACCGTTACCGCCGATATGGGAATTTCTAATACTTACGCTGATGAAATTAATCAAAAAAATGCTTTAACCGGCAGTCCGCAAAAACAGGAAAAATCTCTTAAAGAAAGTCGCGAAACATTTTTGATCCCATGGGAAGTTGGAGCAGAAGCTTCAAAAATGCTTGCTGCAACACCTGAAAAATGGGGGGATGTCAAACAAAAATTCCCTGTTTGGACGGATACCAAAAGTTTTTACAATCAATATTTGAATGGCAAATATGATAATATTGAGAAATTGCTGAAAAGTTATTCCGTTAGTGATGTTAAGGCGCTGATAGTGGCTCAAATGCAAGGACTTACAAAAAAAATAAATGAAAATTTGAAGCAAAAAGAACAAACAGAGCTTGAAAATGAGATAAACTCAGAAACCATGAAACAGCAGCAAGAAGCTGATAATGAATATCAAAATCATGTAAAAAAACAAAATTCAACCGAAAGTGCATTGCAACAAAAGCGAAGAATGGTTGCTGCTCAATTAGAAGAAGTTTCTGCCCGTTATAAATCCGTAACAGATGAAATTACAGATATTAAACGTCAGGCAGAAGACGATTCTGTTAACGAAGTTCGAGAAGAAATTATGTATATTGAGCCATTTCCTGATGTGTCATCAGATAATCAGGCATCTTTAATTTTGCCTCGTGGAAACATGGCAATCTTGCGAGCCAGTACGAGTATTGCATCTGCACATATGGATGTTGCGAACATTTCATCATCAATAAACAGTAAAATAGCTGATAAGAAAAAAACGTCAAAATTAGATGAGCTTAAAAAACAAGAAAAAGAATTAGATGCTAAAGTTGGTTCTTTGAAAAAAGAGTTGGATAAGTTAGATCAACAAATTGCGCAAGATAAATTAAATTCACAGCAACAAATTGGCAATATTCAGTTATCAGCTCGAGAAAAAATGGATGCGCTGGTTCAAAAAATGAGTAGCGCGAAGCAGAAACTGGAAGAAAACTTTTCAGCCAATGCTGAAACCGGTTTAAATTCGGTCGTTAATGATTTTGTTGAAGAACAAAAAAAGCAGTTTTTCAAAAAATATGGTCTTGCAGCCGTATTTACTGGTCCGGCGGCCGGTGTTTTGGTGGCAGGATTAAACGTGGTAATTGATCAGGCCTTGGATGGTTTTTATGATAAAGTAGACGCTCGAGTTAAACAAACGCGTAAACAGTTGGCTGATTTGGGTGATGATTTATACAATCCTGACTATTATGATAAAGTCAATGAAATCCATCAAAATTTGATAAATGATTTAAAAGCAATGTCCTTAACCATTAACTATTCCGGCTTAGGAATTGCTTCTAAAATTTTTCTGTATGAGACTCTTTTGACGGCGGATACTTCTCCGGAAACAGAGGATTATTTTGTTGGTTCCTCACCAAAGAAGAGAGATTTGAAAGCGCCAAAGGCAGTGCCCAATGCAAATCTTCCGCCGTTGCGAGAAGTGATTTATTTTGATGATACAGACTTTCAAAATGTGAAGCCTTACGATGAAAAAAGACGTGATAGTGAACCTATTGCCAGAGAAGATTTTCTGAATTATGGGCGAGAAATCCCAGCCATTTGGAAGCAAATTCTGAAAAATAGAGCTTTTGTTGAAAAAGATATTGATTTGAAAGCACTGTTAAATGAAGGGTGTTCGCGGGTTGCCTTTTTCCGCGGTGGTTTTATGCCTTGTAAGGTTAAAGGAAGTTCGGTTGTTGTTGATGTGAACGCTGACGGTGAATATGTTAGAGGAAGCGGAACCGTCGGTTTGAATGATTGTCCTTATTTAGAAATGAGAGGAACAAAAGTCTATAACACCATACAAGACCAAAATATTACGTTTTCTTCCGCTTCGGAAAAGGGCGCTTCTCGAAATTGTACGTTCAGTGAGCTTGGAACACTGCTTGATGCGGATAAAAACGGCACGATATTTTTCCGGCAAGAAGCTTATGATGCTTTTCGGAGCGCTATTTCTACCAATAAAGAGATAGAAAAAAGTAAAAATAAGAAATATAAAGCGCCTAAGTTGACACATGCATATGATGATGCTGTGTTGAATACCAATCAGTTGGGAGATTATTTGCGTTATGTCGAAAATGAACAAAGTCTGCGCCGTCAAAAAGAGGAAGTAAAACAAGACTACGATGCGACCATTGATTCTCTAAGGGAACAATTGTTAGATTTTGGTTATGTGCTTCCTGAAAACTTTGACATTATGAAAGATTATGACAGCATTCGCAGTCGACTTGATAATATAAAACAAAATAAAATCAATACCGCATTAGAATTGTTGGAAGATGTTGATGTTAAAGATAACGAGCCGGTTACTGAAAATGTTAATCGCTATAAAGCGATTCTGTCCGCTTTACAAAAAGATAAAGATGAGTTGATGCAAATTCAGACCAGTGTTGTTGATGAGAATAATATTGACGAAGCTTTAAAATCAGCTAAAGTAGACAAGGATGTTTCCAATAAATATGAAAAGCATCTGGAAGAACAAGCTTCTGAATTGGGCAAAATTTCAGCAACGCCATATTGTGCAATATACTAGAGAGAGTATTTGATGGAACAACAGATAGAAAACGGCAGCCGTCCTCTGGCTATAGAAGATGCAAAAGCCAAAAGCTACGAGTTTATTGACCATGTAGACAAAGAGGTCGAAAGCTCAAAAATGTGGTATTATCTGTGGTTGTCACGCTTTTTTATCGTGTTGGCTGCAATCTCTCTGTTGATTATGATTAGTTCGGCGTTGGCATTGTTTTCTTTAGCACCGCGTGTTAGTGTTGAGCCTTTTCTTATTATCAATCAGGATAGTTCAGAAGGAATTGTTCGTGATGAGCCGATAACATCGGATATGTCCTCTAAAGATAAAATGATGGAGCTCTTTATCAAACAATATGTTATTGTCCGCAATACGATAATTAATGACCCTATGGAAATGCGCTCTCGTTGGATGCGGGGCGGAATGGTAAATTTTTTATCCTCGGCTGATGTCTTTGCCGTATTTAATGTCGATGCTCAAAAAAGATGGAATGCAATGTTTAAGCGGGCGTTGGTCAGTGAGGTGGAGATCATTTCCGTCAGTCGGCAAGGTGGAGCACGCAGTCCTGTTTGGAAAGTGGATTTTAAAACCTATGAAATGTTTGATGCTCAGAGTAAGAGCCAAGAACAAAAAGAATCAACTTTGCGTGTTCGGTATTGGACGGCCTCTGTTACTGCATATTTCATGAAAGAGCGGATGTTTATCGGTCGTCGATTGATTAATCCGCTTGGCTTTACCGTGACTAGATATTCACAAACTGAAGTTGATATCTTCTAATTTGTTGATAAGTATAGTGAAGCCGTTAGACTTTTAAACTAAAAGAGTATAGTTTCATAATAACTGAAGTTGTATTTATAGTTTTTAAGAAAGGCCTTCTTAATGAATAAGTATATGAAAGTCGCTGTAATTTCAGTCGTTTTCTTGCTTTCGGGATGTTTCGGTTCCTACTATGAGCCGGAGCCTGTCGGCATTGGTAAGGGAAGTGATGAGTTGAAACTTTCTCCGTGTGCGTGCATGGAAATCGAACTTCCTAAAAATTTACCGGATTGGTTTGTTGCGATTATTTAGTGTGGAAATAGAATATGGCAGAACAGATAGAAGGGACTACCGTAAATCGCAGGCTTATCGGGAATGCTAATGCTCGAAGACGAGGGGCATCGCGTCCGGCAAGCGAAGATACGTTTGTTGCTAATGTCGGTGAAAAAAGATATCTTTGGACTGCCCGCGCTTTTGCTGTTATTACGGCATTAAGCGTTTGCTGTAATATTGTTCTTTTAATGGCTATTTATCAGGTGTTGCCTTTATATCGTGTTGAGCCATATCTTTTAACATTTCAAAATCGTTCAGAGCAAGTTTATAATATTCAGCCTGTGCGGAACGGCTTGCGTAATCAACAGGCTATTACAGAAGTCTTTGTTCGGGAATATGTTTTGTTGCGCAGTAGCTTTGACAGAGATATAGCTGAGATGGAAGCGCGCTGGATGCCTGGTGGTGCGTTGCAGGAAATGTCAACGGCGAAGGTTTATCAAGACTTTTTAGACGGGACGGCGCAAAAGGCATTGGGAGTTATTCGTTCTCGAGGACTTTCTCGAGAAGTTAAGCTCTTGTCTGTAAATGAATTGTCTAACGGTATTTGGCAGGTGGAATATGAAACGCGGGACATGTATCCTGAATCTCAGAAACCTGAGGTTAACTATTGGACAGCTTCGCTAAATGTTGGATATCGTAGAAAAACAGTGAAATATGGTGATCGGTTGAAAAATCCGTCAGGCTTTACCGTCACCAGATATTCATTGACCTTTAATAAAGTGGAATAGGTGGACGTTTTAATGAAACGCATTTTTAAAATATTGCCAATTGTTGTCCTTATAGGGGCTGTTGCCGAGAATGCAGCTTTTGCTCAGGTCGATCAGCAGATGATGGATGCCAGCGCTGAACAGGCTCAGGGAAATTATCAACCGATGAATATTGGGTACGCTGGTTTTAACTCGTTGGGAATGACGCAGGCTGCGTGGTTGGATCCGATGCAAAATTTGGGTGAAGGGCAAAGTCGTCCTGCATATTCTCGTTATTATTGGTCGCCTGATTTGATTTTGCCTATTCGCTTGCGTGAGGGGATGATCACTTTAGTTAACTTCCCGTCATGGGAAATGATTGAAGATATTTTTATCGGTGATAATGCGACATTTGATGGGCAAATTTCCGGTCCGAATAGTTTATTGCTCTATCCTAGAAAAGGAGCTAATGTTGGTGTCGATACGAATATTATCGTTTTTGGGCGCTCAGGAAATAGGTATGTCTTTTATGTAAAGAGTGAGGCTGTTAATACCGAGCGTTTAACCAATTCTATCATTGATATCGAAGTCGTTGGTGGGCAGGAAGGCGCCGGTAGTGGGACTTTTGGGTCTCTCGGTCGTGGAAATGGCGGCGGCGCCACCTCCGGTGGAAAGTCTGTTGATGCGGCATATACACGTCGATTCCAGAAAAGTGATTGGATGAAAGAAATCCCGTTGGATCCGTCAAAGTTTCGTTTCGATCTTGAGGTTTATGTTCCTAATCCGGATGACGTTGTTATTGCTCCGGAGCGTGTGTGGCGTGATGACATCTTTACATATATCGATTTAGGTAAGAAAGCTTTGAATATGATGCAACGTCCGGTCGTTAGTATGATTGTTGAGCGTGTGGAAGTGCCCGTTGGTTTCAGAACAAAAGGACCTGATAATCGCTTGATTATCGTTGAAGGCGTTGGTGATTTGGTTCTAAGAAACGGCAAACGCTTGATTTGTATTAAACTTCGTCGTTCTGATGAAAGCGGATTGGAATATGCTATCGACGCTTCTGATTATCTGCCGCCCAAATGGGAAGTTCCTGCTCCTCTCCCTGAACAACAAGGAAGCGGATATGGTTCATCAAATGGTGCTAATATGATTAATGGCGGAGTTGGCGGCGGAATACCTTATGGTGCCGGGGGGACTAGTCCGGCAGTGATTGGGCAATATGATGTTCAAATGGGACAGAGTCAAATGATTGTTCCTCAATATCAGGGGGCACAAGGTGGTGTATCCGGCGGTGCAGCAGGAAATCAGGTGTCAGGAAACTATCAGGCAACGCAAAATCCAAATGCAAATTTTGACTATTCTAAAATGCAACGGATTAGCAATACCCAACAATCAAGTGGCGCTAATATATATGCGCAACAATATGGATACGGAAGTGGTTTTAGCGATGGCGGAAACTCTAATATTTCCATTGAGTTAGGGACTGATGCTGATGTGGGTAATTTGGAGCATCTGTGGGATAATTTGTCGCGTAAATATAAAAATGATTTAAATCGGTTTGAGCCGTTTTTCTCTGTAGATACACCGGCAGATGGTCAGGGTAAAGAATTGTTCCACTTGCGGATTGGCCCGGTCAGAAGTTTAGAGGATGGTGATAAAACCTGTGGAATTTTAGGCCGAAACGGCGTTTTCTGCAGTGTTGTAAGAACGCAGTGATGAGGCAGTATGGCCAAGGATAATTTAACACATTCCGAAAAGTATATAAAGAAAACCAATCGTATTATTTTGATGATTGGTATTGCATCCTTAGGCATTTTTATCTTTGGTATTATATTGCTTATGAAAAGCAATAATCAGGGTGATGAGTTTGAAGAGCCCGTTTTTAATGATAATGCTGATGTTTTAAATATGGGAGATAGTGTCCCATTATCTCAAAATATTGAATTTGGTGTTTTGGATACGGAAATTCCTTTAACCGCCACTCCTGATCCCATTGAAATGGGGCAAGTTGTGTTGGGAGCTGACGCTAAAAATGTGTTGACTTTGGGAACTAATGGAAAGTCAGCAGTTAAAATTTTAACTGTGGAATTGGCAGATCCTCCTGCAGATGGTTTCATTTTTGAAAACAGATGTGACGGACGAACATTAAAAGGGAAAGAAACCTGCCATATTACAATGAGTTGGACACCGGTTATAGCTGGAAATGTTCAAAATAACTTTGTTGTTTCTTGGCATGAGTTAAGTTTGGGGCAAGAAAATGCAAAATCTGCAAAAATTCCGGTAATTGGAACCGCAATTGTCAAAGAGGATTGTAAAATTTGTGATAATGTTTCACTGAGTAATACCGGCGATAAACCTGCTAAAGTTGTTCGTTATGCCATTGGTCCGGATGGAAAAATTATTGGTGAAATTGATGAAGACGGGTTTGTCCGAGATAAAGATGGTAATATTATCGGTCGTATAAATGATAGTGGTATGATTTTGGATAAAGATGGTAATATCATCGGTGTTGCAGAAAATCGTGTTGCTGTATATGACGAATTTGGCAATTTAATCGGTTATGTTAATCCGGACGGAACCGTGGTTGATAAAGATGGTAATGTCATCGGTCGAATGCTTCCGGACGGGACGGTTGTTGATTTAAACGGCAATGTCATCGGTAAAGCAGTAGATACCGGTTTTGTTTATGATAAAGATGGTAATATTATCGGTCGTATTTTGCCTGATGGTACGGTTGTTGATTTAAATGGTAATGTTATCGGCCGCGTTAATGAAAATGGTGAAGTCGTTGATGCAAATGGTAATGTCATCGGTTACGTGTCAAAACCGGGGCGTGTTGCTGTGGATGCGGATGGTAATGTTTTAGGGGTTGTTATGCCTGACGGCTCTATTGTTGATGAAAACGGTAATGTCGTTGGCATGCTCGATGCAAATGGTAATATTGTAAAAAAACAAGTACTCGGTTCTCAGGGGAAAAAAGTTCGTTTAGCCTATGATGAGAATGGAAACGTTATCGGTTATATTGATGAAAATGGTAATGTCATTGATTTTAACGGTAATATTATCGGAAAAATGCTTCCGGACGGGACGCTTGTTGATAATGATGGTAATATTATCGGACGAGCTGGAGATGAAGTCTTTTTGGCTTTAGATAAAGATGGCAATGTCATCGGCTATGTCGGTAAAGATGGAAACGTTTACGATGCGAATGGTAATATTATTGGATATGTTGATGAAAACGGCAATATTGTCGATGCGAATGGTAATATTATCGGTTCGCTTGTTTCTCTTGCGCGTCTACCGATAACACCGCAGGGAACATTGTTGGGGACAGTTCAAAATGATGGATCTGTTGAAAATAGTGCCGGACAGATTGTCGGACGTGTCTTGTCTAATGGCTTGGTTAGAGAGCCGAATGGGGCAAAAATCGTGGCCAAGATGGTGCGTGGTGGGTTTATTGTTGGTTATGGGTGCAAACAAATTGGTTACCTTGATCATGATGGTAAAATAAAAAAAGGTAATGAAGAAACACCGTATAAAATCAGCGCTGAAGGAATTGTTTTAGATGCTGAAGGGCAATATGTCGGAGAAACAATAAAAAGCGGAAAAGTTTTTGATAATAACTGCCGTCTTTTAGGTAATGTCGATTCTAACGGAATTGTAAAAAATCGTTCTAATCGTTATGTCGGTTGTATTAATCCGGATGGAACGGTCCTTGATGAAAAAGGTGATTTAGTCGGAGCTGTTGCTAAAAGCGGGGCTGCAGTCGATTTTGATGGCAAATATATTGGTAAGGTTGATGACAATAACTTGGTTGTGAATGATGCGAATTTACCTGTGGGGTGTGTCGGTATCTGGGGCGATGTGTTTAACAGTCGTGGCGCATATATCGGACACGTTGTCGGCCCAAAATATGGATTTGATTTAAACGGTAATTATTTGAATTTGGTTGATGATAAGGCTGAAGTTAAGGTTTATGATAAACCATCCCTACGCTTAACAGCTAATAATTTATTGCTTGATGATAAGAATGAAATCGTTGGAACGGCATTGGATATGAAATCAACAATCGTTGATTCTCAAGGAAAAATGATGGGTATTATTTTTCCGGATGGTAATGTTTATAACAGTCAAGGTCGCAGTATCGGAAAGATAAAAGGCGATGGATTAGGTTTTTATAATGGAGCTATAGGGATTTTGGCACCTCAGGGTGAAGTTGTTGATCTCCGCGGAGAGTTAATTGGTGTTGCTGAATATGATGGTAGTGTTTTCAGTCGCTATGGTGATAAGATCGGTCATCTGGACGCCAAAGGAAACTTGATAGATGGTCGAGGTGTTTATAGCGGAGCTCTTGTAACAACAGGTGCGGCGATAGGTTATGATGGTTCATATCTGGGGTATGCAACAGCAAGCGGACGCGTGATTGACTTAAGCGGTGACATTGTCGGGCGTAGCAGTTATGATAAAAAGGTGAGTGTTCCTAATGTCGGAATTGCCGGAGATGTTATCTCTGAAAATATTATGGTTGATATTTGGGGAAATTATAAAGCGCGTCTAAACTCACTGGGAGATGTTATCGATCTGAAAGGAGATACGGTCACGGCGATTCTTCCGGGAGGCGCTACGGATCTGAATTTTAGTTTACTAAAGCGTGGCGGTGTAATTGATTTCGGTGGGAATATTATAGGAGCTGTTTTGCCGAATGGTGCTGTTATTAGTAATGAAAATGTTGTGATTGGGCGAGTTCTCTCGGATGGAAATGTTTTGAGTTTATCTGGGAAATTAATCGGTGAGGTTATTGATGGAGATATTGTCATCAATAACGCAGATAAAGTTGTGGGTTATGTAAATTTTGATGGTAAAATTAGAGGCTTTGATGGTAGTATTCTTGGTAGAAGCCTTTCCGGCGGTTTGGCCATAGATACCAGTGATAATATAATGGGTAAGATATATAAAATCGGTGCTACAATTCTGGGTAATGATGGACAATATCTCGGACGTCTGGCTTCGGACGGGAATGTTGTTGACCGTCTTGGAAGTGTTATTGGACACATAAAAAGCAATGGTTCTTTTATTGACTTGGATAGAAAAGTTGCTGGTTATGTGTTACAAGAAGTTGCTAAAAACCGGAGGAACTAGAATTGATGTTTTACCGCGCTGGCCGACAGATTATATCCAGAGTAGCTCAGATATTTTGCGGAGCATTGTTGTTGTGCGGTTTTACAGCTTCTGTTTCGGCACAAGAGATTACAGCGATAGATTTTAACGGTAGTTTGTTGGGGAAGGTGATCCCTGATGGTAAAGTTGTCGGCTTTGATAATCAGTTGATTGGTAATGTTACGGCAGATAGTTTGATTTTAAATTTTGATGGAAAATTGATTGGCGGTGTCGTTCCTCAAGGTGTGGCTATCGGTAATGATGCAAAACTTTTAGGTAAGGTTAATAATGATGGTTCCGTACGCTTGGCTTCTGGTCAAGTGATTGGTCGTGTTTTGCCGAATGGTTTGGTTATAAATGATTATTTTGATGTTATCGGTGCCGTTTTGTTTCCGGGATTGGTTTATTCGGATGAGGGAAAAACTGTTGGGCGTGTTACTGGTGATGGATATTATACCAATCTTCAAGGACAACAAATTGGTATTGTTACGCCGGATGGTTACGCTTATCGCCAAGTTGGCGGGGATTATATCCTTGATGGGCGATTAATTTCTTCAAAAATGATTGTGTCGATGTCAGGTGAGTTTATCGGAAGTGTTGTACCGGGGGGAGGTGTTTCTGGTTTTGATTCTCAAATAATCGGACAGATTAAAGCGAATGGCTATGCATATGATGATCAAAATCAAATCATCGGTCACATTGTGAAATCCGGTTATGCTTTTGATAATAATGGCTATTATATGGGGTTTGTGACATATAATGGTGAGGTTATCGAAAATGAGAAACTTGTAGGGCATATTGGCGCCGATGGTAATATCTTGGATTTGGACGGAAACAATATCGGCTATAGCGTTAACATCTCTGCAACGGCAACTGATCTTCAAGGAAAGTATTTAGGGCGTTTATTACCGGATGGTAATTTAGCTCGCGCAAGAGATGTAACGGCGCTTGTTGGTGCTCGTGGAACAATTTTGGCTGCTGATGGTCGAGTTATCGGACAAATAGCTCAAACAGGACCTGTTTTTGACTATAAAGGAACGTTGCGTGGCCATGCTTTGCCGAACGGAACGGTCATAACATTAGCTGGGACACAAATTGGATATATGGTCGATAATTATGCCTATGATCTGTCTGGAAGAATTATCGGTGCGGTTCTTAAAAATTATATTGTTTATGGAAACGATAATGAAGTTTGGGGTATTACCGGAGTAAATAGTGTCTTGAACAGCAGTTCAGGCAAAAAAAATGTTTCGCCGTTCGGTTTTGTGTTCAATCAAGAGGGAGATATTGTCGGAAGCAGCTTTGCATTAGCTCCTGTTTATAATGCTTTCGGTAATGTTAGCGGGCAGGTAGGTTTTGACGGCTTTGCCAAAAACAATAATGGCAATGTTATTGGTACGGTGTTGGCTTCAGGATATATGTCGGCGGATTCTCGTCTTTCCGGTCGTTTGATAAATGCACTGTTTGCTGTTTCAGAAAAAGGGGAATTGCTTGGGCATTTGTCTCAGCAAAACGCTGTTGTCGATTCGAGCATGAATGTTGTTGGAAAAATCTTACCGGATGATAGTGTTATTAAAACTGATGATGCTGAAAAAGCTGCCTATATGCCTGTTTCCGGACAAGGACTAAACGCCAGAATGGTTTTAAACTTTGTTGGTAAATTGCTTGGATATGTTGATATTAATGGGACCATAAGTGATTTAAGCGGTGCTCAAATTGGACGAGTTAACAGTAAAGGATGGGCTTTAGATAATAATGGTATCGTAATCGGGCGCGCGGTCGGTTTTAATAGTGTAATTAATGGGGATTGTAATGGAATTGGTGTCCTAAGTGCTCAAGGTGTGATTCAAAATTACCGAGGAATATACATTGGTAAAATGTTAGTAAACGGTCAAGCATTAAGCGATGCCGGTAATATAATCGGTTTTACGGTAAAACGCTTGCCTGTTATTGATTTCTTTGGCAATACAAACGGTATTATAAATGCCGATGGTCGTGTTCGAAATCTTTCTAATCAGACTTTAGGATGTGTTAATAAACAAGGTCAATTACGTGATGCGGATAATATCTGGTTGGCGAGCATGTTAGATTATTCATCGGTTATGGATTTTCGAGGTAATATCATTGGGCGGTCGATTCTGGAAGGGAGTATCGTTAACGAAAAAAATGTTGTTATCGGATATCAGCAAGCTGACGGAAATGTAAATTCTGAGGTTGGAAATCCATTGGGAAATATGTTTAAATATGCCGTAGCTTTTGATTTAGATAACAAGTTTATGGGGCTTGTTAATGATGATGGATCGGTGTTTTCTCAAGCCGGTAAAAATGAAGGAAAAGTTGGTTTTGACGGCTATGTTCTGAGTGGTGGTCAAAAAATAGGTTATGCTCTTTATGATTTTTATATCTATGATGCTGATAATAATGCAATCGGTTACATTAGTCGAAAAGGTGATGTTGTTAATTTTAATAACCAAAATATGGGCGTGATAGACAGAGGTTTCCTCGTCGATAAAGATAAAAAAGTGATTGGTCGCGGCTTGCGAGATTATAAAATCCGCGATAAAAACAATGTTGTTTTAGGCGAATTGAGCTTTGACGGAAAAGTTTTTGATCATGAAAATCAAGAAGTCGGTTCATTGGAGGCTAACGGTAACATCGTAAACAGAAATAATGAGGTCATCGCTCAGGCTTCTCCGTTACAATACCATAGCAATATTTCAGGTGAAGCTAAGCGAAAAATGGTCTTTGATAAAGATGGTAACTTTATCGGCTATTTAGATGAGAACGGTAATGTCGTTGATGCCAATGGTAATATTATCGGTGTTATGGATGAGAATGGAAATCTGGTAAGTAAAAACGGTGCCGCTTTAGGTGAGGTTTTGAAAAAAAGAGCCGCATATGACAAGGATGGGAATTTAATCGGTCATGCAGATGAAGATGGGCGCGTCCTTGATAAGGATGGAAAACTTATCGGCAAAATTGATGAAAGTGGTAATGTCGTCGATGGAAATGGAAACATCCTTGGCGGAATAAATGCCAATTGGTATGAACGTGCTCCGGTAACGCCACCGACCATTTCCGAAAAAGAAGTATCACCGGCATTGGAGTTATTGGAAAGCAAGCAATTTCGTAAATCATTGGGGGTGGCTCTGACACCGGATGGTGAATATCTGGGCGAAATCATGGAAGATGGTAGCGTCGTAGATGAGGACGGATATGTTTTAGGCAATCGAATGCCTGATGGATTAATCATTGACGATGATGGAGCCTTAATCGGAATTGAGGAGGTCAAAAAGCCTGATACCAGTGGAATGTTTGTTCCGCCGGGAACTTTTGGCGATGGTGGCGCTTATGGTACCGGAGCCGGAGCTGCCGGAAATTTAGGTCCCGGAGGTGGATATGGTCCTGGGGAACGATATGATCCTGCTCGTCAGGCAGCGCTAAATACGGCAATGTCTGAACGACGCAAAAATATATCAGTCGGAAAAATCAGTAATGGTGTACGTAAAGAAGCCTTTGATGGAATGCAAAAAGATTGGTCAGAGCAAGGGATTGGTAAAGTTATTTCATCATGGCGAGTTGATTTAAGTGAGATGATTTTTGCGGATAAGCCGATTCCTGCGGTCATTGCTCGTGCTATTGACAGTAACAATCCGGCACCGATTACGGCTTTTGTTGAACGTAATGTTTATGCCGAAGAAGGACGTAATGTAATTATTCCGGCCGGTAGTCGTTTAATGGGAAGTTTAGGTGGCGTAACGGCCAGCTCAGAAGCAACCTCGGAATCTGCCCGTGTCCAAATCTCTTGGGAGCGTTTAATTCGTCCGGATGGATCGCTGTTCGTTTTCCAAGGTCTGACTGCTGATGCTCAGGGGCGCGCAGGTGCTTTGGGATATGTCGATCAACAATTGTTTAAGAAATATACATTGCCTGTTATGACCACCACGCTGACCAGTGCAACCTCATATTTTATGGCGCCTAAAGATAATAACACCGGTGATAGCGAATCTCCTCGTCAGCAAGCGGCTAACGATGCACGTCAAAATTTCTTAAATGAAATGAACAAAGTGTTTGATGAAATTTTGGCAGATAAGTCTAATATTAAACCAATGACATATATTCCCGCCGGAACCAGAATTATTGTCTTTCCGATGTCTGATTTGTGGTTGCGTACGGTTGAGCGAGATCAAGATGCGTCAATCAATCTGGAAAAACCGACAATCTTTTTGGATGATGGTGAGGCAGCGGCTTCTCGTGAGGGGCATAAAAGAGATAATCTTCGTCAAAGAGCTGTCGCTGCTAATGACAGTGATGTCGTTTATTCTTCAGGGGGAGATGAAGATGTTGAAGCTGTAAAAGCCGCGCCGTTAATAGAAGGTAAGAAGAAACCAAGCAATAATAACGCCGCCGCATCAAACCCGAATTATATTGCACCACCACCTCCGCCGTCTCCGAGCGGCGCGGCAGCTTCAGGAAACAATAATAACAACAATAATGGTGTGCCGGCATTGTTTTAGAGGAGAAAGAAATGAGTTTTACAGTTTTAGAATCAATTTTACGTCCTCTTTCTTATTGGTATAATCAGGAAAATATTGAGGAAGTTGCAATCAATCGTTCAGGACAGGTGTGGTTGCGTCTGAGAGGCAAAAGAGCCTATCCGTGGGTGATGTATAAAGATGAGAAGTTAAGCAAGGAATATCTGACAGATTTATTATACATTATTGCAAATACCTATGAGCTTCCTTTTGATCCGTTAGAGGGAAACCCTGTTGTATATGCCACAATTCCTGGAGAACATCGTTTTTCAGCAATCTGTGGACGAAATGTTATGTATGATAACGAGGATTTAACCGGTGGAATAGCCTTAACAATTCGTGTTCACTCTGATGATGTATCTTTTGGTTTGGGAGATTATGGACTGTCTCAAGGAGAAAAATTACATAAGATTAATCCGCTTAAAGACATTAAAGAGCCGGAAGATCCTTATGAACGCTTATTACTGAGTAT
This sequence comes from uncultured Azospirillaceae bacterium, assembly GCA_964383725.1. Classification (GTDB taxonomy): domain Bacteria; phylum Pseudomonadota; class Alphaproteobacteria; order RF32; family CAG-239; genus CAZU01. Next base: position 22,427 of record CAYLIN010000006.1, read on the forward strand.
CAAGCGCGGGGATCATATTTTAGTTTCCGGTGCGACAGCAACCGGTAAAACAACATTCTTAAATAATTTATTGAAGATTTTAGACATCAATAAACGTATTTTGACCATTGAGGATACACGAGAATTAATTGTACCGCACCCAAACCGAGTTCACGTCGTTTTATCTCGTACAGAGCAAACAAACGCACTGACATATGCTAAAGTAATTGACTTGGTTGTTCGTTTTACCCCCGATGCAATTATCGGCGGGGAGATATCAACAGGAAATGCCGGAGCAATTTGGGAGCTTATGGGGTCTGGTCACGATAACTGCTTAGCAACAATTCACGCAGAGAGTTCAGAGGCTGCATATCAGGCCTTTACGGATCGCATTTTGCACACGTATCCGACGATTGACCGTAAAAAGACCATCGAAGAAATGCACCAAAAATTAAGAGTGGTACAAATAAATAGAGACGGAAATCTTCGCGCCGTAACGGAAGTAACATAGAAAAAAGGCGAGAAATATTCTCGGCTTTTTTCTTGGAAAATTTACAAAGGCGGAATGTTCAGTTGAGCAATATCTCCGGGACGAATTTTTGTATTTGAATAGCGCATATTTCCTGTATCAATAACAAAACGTTGTCGTCCTGTTAACTGTGCCGCTAAATCATAGAACTCTCGAGCAGCAAGTTCTTGGCGTTGTGGATTCATAATGTATAAAACGCACCCTTGAGTTCTTTCTGCAACGCCACAGCGTGGGCGTCCTCTGGGAACTTCAGGATTAACCACAACCCCTTGAAGCCCGTTACGCACTACTTTTGAATCTGTGGTAATAAGCCTGGATAGCATGGCTCCAAGAAAGAAAATTAATATTCCGGCAAAAACTAAAATCTTTTTATTGAGATAAGGTGCGACCACTTCTTCATTTTCTTCTATTAAATCTTCCTCTTCAATAAAACGAGGTTGTTCTCTATAGTTGGTTGGAGCTTTATTTACAGCTGGAAGAGTATCATTATTATCTAAGAAGTTGTCTAGGTTAAAAACCTCTTCTGAAAAACCTTGTCCTTGATCGTTATCTTTGTTTATGGATTGTTGAATAAAGGGATTCGTTGCCCGCATATCCACAGAGGGTGATGACTCCGATGTGTTTTGATTTGGTTGGGGCGTAATGTTACTTGAAGCGGTTGATATTTGATCAGTCATTGCCGGTGATTGTGGTCTGATACGATTTATCGGCCGTTTGACTTTTTTTAACATCGGGCGACCTGGTTGTTGGCTGAAGTTATTGCCGCTTTGTTGATCCATCAGTCTGCTCCTTAACTACATATTTTTTTCTAAATGTTTTGTTGTTTTTAAGGTTCTGATAATACGCGGAACCATAAAGACGATGAGTTCGGATTTTGGTTCTTTAACACCAAAAACAGCATTAGGAATACCGATAATCAGGAAGTTTTCACCCAATTTACTCCGAATATCAAACTGCGTAATTTCACCATCCTTTGCTTCTAATGTAATTTTTGAGAAAATCTTATTGTTTTGTTCAAAGGATGTTTTGGCCAAAATTGATAAATCAGCTCCGATGGATTTTGTTCCGGTACATTTCCCTATATCAAATCTGGAAAACCAAAGGTTAGGAACTACAAATTTTCCATCAGCTAACGATTCAATTTTAGCTTGTCCGCCGACAAAGGCTTGCAAGCTGCCTACATTAATATCATCAGATGTTGTTAAAATCCTTCCTAAAACGCCATTTTTTGCACTTTTAACAGAACCTGTATCAAACACATTTAACATATTTTGCCAATCAATATCGTTATTGTTATACGGATAAGCTGTAAAAACTTTGACATCAAAGGCAACCAAAACAGGATTTTCTTCAAAATAATTTATAAGATTTAAGACTTAGTATTTCAACTCATAATCAGCATCAAATGTAATGGTATAATCATCAAAATCAGCTGTAAAATCAGTA